>CAZPXJ010000192.1:0-5459 GCA_964590855.1 uncultured archaeon | reverse complement strand
TAAGAAGAAGACCGGCTCTGTCCCCTGTCCAACCCCGCAATGTTCTCCCGTCTGATCAGCTACTGGGTTTCTATCCAATGGTATAGAGAGCAGCCACTGCCAGAATTTGATGGTCCAGTCTTCATAGCTTGAACCATTTGGCCTAGAATCTAAAGGTAAGGCCCCTTGGTTAAAGCTGTCGGCTATGAGAGAATCAGGTATTAATAAAAGTGCTAAAAAGAAAAGGGATGCAACCACTGTAATAATTGATGGCCCTAGCGTCGAGTCCTTCAACATTATTTCCCACCTATCCTCTCTGCGAAGAAAGGGATAAAGTTTTTGGCATCTGAAGTGATTATAATGGGCTAGCCTTATTGCTTTGAAGAGCTTTGTAATTTATAGGATTGCCAAGAGACTCACCTGAAAACGCAAATGAAGGTTCTGTACGTTGGTTCACGAAAAAGAGAGCCTTAACTGTGGTATTCGTATGTCTGGTAGCGGTCATAGTTATAGATCTCTCCCTAGTAAGAATATACGACCTAGTATTCAAACAATTCATATCTATCTCAAACAAACAAGCCTTGTTTGCAATAGTTTCAGCCGCATCTATCGGATTGCAGATTATATTATTGAATCTAGTGCGTCCATCTATAATGAGGAAACATACTAGCTTATCATTACGTCTAATATTTGAGTCAACGAGAATAATTCAGTTGGTACTATCCGCCATGATAACATTCATAATTCTCGAGGTCTTGTTGTATTCATACTATTCTACGATTCTTCTATCATTAATTATTTTCATAAGTTATTCACTTTGTGTAGCCCCTCTCTTTGCTTTCGTCTTACAGGTACTAAATACAATTGGTTTGAAAAGAAATATGATAGTTGTAATCCTATTCATACTAGCGTTGGGAAGCGTAACGCTAAATGCTGCTATTGCCATGATTGATTCGTCCCTGAGACTTGAGCTGAGGCCACCACAAACCAGACTAATCATAGGCGGTAGTATGGATACAGGTAGAGGACTATTCAACTTTCTGGATGATCTTTATTTCGTTACCTTTATGATCTCGTTTGTGTGTACTTGGATTGCCACATCTCTGATACTTGGTTACTATCGCCAGAAGATGGGAAGAATAAGGTTTTGGCTAGTCGCGGCGAGTCCACTGCTATTTTTCTTGGCTCAGTTTGCTTATTTATTGCCAACAAGTTACCGTGTAATTAGCGATCCTTTTCTTGTCGTGTCAATGGTCACCCTGATAGTCCTATTAAGCAAACCGCTTGGAGGCACGATGTTAGGTGTTGCGTTTTGGTCCCTATCTAGATCGCTGCGAACGGAGCATGGTATTAAAACTCTCTTGATCATATCTGGGTTCGGATTTTTACTTTTGTTCACCTGTAATCAAGCGCTTTTACTGTCTATTGCACCCTACCCTCCATTTGGCGTGACGACAGTAATGGCAATAGGACTAGGAGCATATATGACGATTGTGGGACTTCAGGGCACTTCAACCATCCTTGCACAGGACGCGAAGCTGCGTCAAGTAATCAGAAAAGTCGCCGGTTCACAACTAATAGACTCGCTGGCGACAGGAGCGATTGAAAAAGAAATAGAAGGAAAGGTTCTTGGAATACTAAAACAACATTCAAGTGAAATGGAGAACCAAACTGGGCTTCAACCATCCCTCTCAGAAGAAGAAGCAAGAGATTATCTTAAGTTTGTCTTAGAAGAAATTAATAAAAAAGAAAAATAAAATTCAACTAGTAGTCAGGACGTGCCTTCTCGTCTCTCTCTCCCACTACTGTACTGTAATTATTTTGGGATTTCTAAACGATTTCATTGTACAGCTAAATATCATGGTAAACATACAGTTCAGATTATATAAGATTTGTTATGTTCATTAAGATATTAAAAAACTGTATAAAAAGCGACTTCATTTGAATTGGGCCAGGTCGTTTGTGAACTGTTATCAACACAACATTTTGGCCCAAATTCAGACTTCCGAAAAAATTTCAACCCCATTAACGATGATCCTTCCGCTGGATAACTACGAGGTGTTCGTGCATGATACGCATTGATTTCATTAGGATAGTTGTAAGAGATAAGCGAATTTACAAGTACGTACATGAAGTAATAGCATTATTCTTTCTCGCCACATAGTATCCCAATCTTTTTTGCGATGCAGTAATTATTGCGAGGCAAAGTGAGTTCATGACAAATCGCACAATTTTGCATTTAGTAAAGAAGAACCTAATGTATAATAATTGATTGCCATGTATTAAGGGTCTTTTGTGAACTGTTGACGACATGATTCCTAGGCCCACATCCTACTGTACTATAACTGTCCCGCTGCCCGGCCGTTCGAAACTTGAGAATTGGTCTAAATTCATTTGGCCCAATTCTTTGCAATTATCTCGGCCTGTTCCAAAACTGTTTCTGTTGCTTTCCTCTCCTTGTCTGGAGGATAACCGTACTTTCTTAGAATTTTTTTAACCTTTAAGCGGATTTCAGCTTGCACACTTTCTCTTTGCGTCCAATCAATTGTGACGCTATTTCTTATCATCTGGGTGAGCTCTAGTGCAATTTTTCTCAAGGTTTCATCACCCAATACCCTGACAGCGCTATCATTGGTTCCTAGGGCATCATAAAATGCTATTTCATCTTCAGTCAAGTTTAGCTGCTTGGCCCTGCCCTTCTCTTCTCTAACTCTTCTAGCGAGTTCTAACAGCTCTTCAATGACTTGGGCTGCTTCTACACTTCGGTTTGTATACTTTTTGATGGTCTTGTCTAGCATATCCATGAAGGACTTACCCTGAACAATATTCCTTTGTGAGAAAATCCTTATCTCATCATTTAATAGTTTTTTCAAGGCTTCAAAGGCGAGGTTTTTTTGGGGTATTTCCTTCACTTCTGCAAGAAAGCTTTCAGAAAAAATAGAAAGTTCAGGCTTTTGTATTCCAGCAGCTTCAAAAATGTCTATCGTTCTATCAGAAATAATTGCTTTTGAGATGATTTGTTTTATTGCACTATCGAATTTCTCTTCCTCACTCTCTTTTCCTGTTTTCGTTGTCTTTGTTATTGCAGATTTAATCGCCTGGAACAGTCCTACTTCTTCTTTTATCTTCATGGCGTCGTCATGTGGAACGGCCAGAGAAAATGCCTTTAACAAGGCTGTAGTGTCTCTTTGGAATCGTTCTTTCTTTCCCCTTTCTGCTAAAATGTGTTCCATTGCATTAGGGATAAAGGAGATTCTTTCACTTGGTTTAAGCCTAAAGAATTTCTTGTAATCAAACCCATGGAACAGGTCCCTAACAACTTCATATTTTTCCTGCATCAGCACAACCGCCTTACGTTGGTCAAAAACGGGTTTGTTTTCAACACCTCCGTTGGTGTAGTCCATAAGCGCTTTCTTAAGCTCTACCCCTATACCCATGTAATCCACAATTAGACCACCTTCCTTTCCAGGATAGACTCGATTTACTCTTGCTATTGCCTGCATTAACGTGTGACCTTTAATCGGCTTATCGAGGTACATTGTATGGAGTGCGGGTGCATCATAACCTGTAAGAAACATATCCCTTACAATAATTAATTTGAGCTCATGTCTCGGATCTTTGAAATTATCTCCTATTTTCTTTCTTCTAATTGTATTTCGTATGTGTTCCTGCCATTCTATCGGATCAGACGCTGAACCTGTCATTACAACTTTGAGGCCGCCTTTTTCATCTTCTTCGTTATGCCACTCCTGCTTCAGTTTTGCTATTTCATTATACAAATCGACGCATATTCTTCTGGACATACATACTATCATGCCTTTGCCTTCGAGGACTGACGTCCTGTTTTCAAAGTGGTTAACAATATCCAGCGCGATCCTCCTAATCCTTGTTGGAGCGCCTACCACCTTCTCGACCCGAGCCCATTTGCTTTTCAGCTTTTCCTTGTGTTCTATTTCCTCGCCCTCGGTTATGTTTTCGAATTCTTCATCTATCTTTGGCCTTTCTTCTGGCTTCAGTTCCAGCTTGGCTAGCCTGCTTTCGTATATTATCCTGACAGTAGCCCCATCCTCCACCGCCTGCTCTATTTCATAAGTATCAACATACTTTCCAAAAACTGCAGGAGTCGACCTATCTGCCTTCTCGATTGGTGTTCCTGTGAAGCCTATAAACGAAGCATTTGGCAGTGCGTCTCTTAGATACTTGGCGTACCCGTACGTAAGTAGAGTTTTGTCTTTCTTGTCAAGAACCCTAGCCGAGAACCCGTACTGGCTCCTGTGGGCCTCATCAGCCACTACTATTATGTTATCCCTAGCAGAAAGGGCGGGATATTTTTCCCTGTCCTCACCGGGGAGGAACTTTTGTATCGTGGTAAACACTATTCCGCCAGATGAGACCTTGAGTAGTTCTTGTAGGTCCTTTCTTGATTCGGCTCGAACAGGTTCCTGTCTGAGGATGGTCTGACATCTTCCAAAGGTCCCAAACAGCTGGTTATCCAGATCGTTCCTATCTGTTAGAACCACAATAGTTGGATTATCTAGTTCCGTTACGAGCTTCCCCGCGTAGAAAATCATTGTAAGAGATTTTCCAGAGCCCTGAGTGTGCCAGACTATTCCTGCTTTTTTGTTTCCTTTCCTAGCGTTAACAGTCGACCGGATTGCTTTGTTTACCGCCCAGTACTGATGGTAGGCAGTTAATTTCTTTAGAGTCTCTTTATCTTTTTCAAAGACAATGAAGTTCCTTACAATATCCAAAAGTCGGTTCTTGTCACACATTCCTCTTAAGAGCACCTCGATCTCAGTCAAACCCTTTTTTGGTTTCTCACCGTTGATTGTTTTCCACTGCATGAACCTTTCCTTTTGAGAGCTTATTGTACCAGCCCTCGCCTCGGTGCCGTCGCTTATCACCAGAATTTCGTTATACCTGAACATCGAAGGAAGTTGATCTTTGTACGTCTGGAGCTGGTCAAATGCTGTCCATATTGTGGCATCCTCATCGGAATAGTGGAATTCCATTTACAAACAAGATGACATCAAGTCTTCGCTCTACATTGTTTCCGAGGACTGTAAACTGGTTTACCGCCAGGAAGTCGTTGTTTTCAGGATTATTAAAATCATAAAGCCATACTTTTGTATATCTCTCTCCTTCTGCTGTTTGGACAGGAACATCAAGGCCCTCAACTATGATTTTGTGGAACTTTTCGTTGGCTGTGATCAGCCGCTCGTCGTCGATTCTTTGAACTTGCTTCACGGCCTGTTCCCTTGCTTCATCGGAAACAGATGGATTGATTTTATTCAGCGCTTCACTCAGTCTTTCAACAAGAACAACATCTTTGTAACCGTCTCTTAGAGCAGATGACCCACCAGGAAGATATTCTTCCTTATTTCCTCCGATTATTTCATAGGCAAGGTTAACGAACTTGGAAGGCTCAAGTTTGACCAGCAGACACACCTGTTTGATGCAATGGAAGAAGGAAGAACAAA
>CAZPXJ010000191.1:0-5467 GCA_964590855.1 uncultured archaeon | reverse complement strand
CCTGTTCTGTAGAATCTATAAAGGCTTTGAAACCTGGAAAGTACTGCTCTACTTCATCTATAGTTCTTAATCTCTTAGTACATTTGTATATCTTCTTTGGCAATGGAATACACTCCTTTACCAAAGATTCTAGGATAGCTAAATCTCTACACACATTGCTCTGATCAAGATCAAATAGAAATCCTGATAATGTGTATGTAATGTACAATCGATAATAAACCAAAAGCATTAGAAGTCTTTCTCTTGCTTTCAGTTTAAACGGTCTACCTGCACCAACATCTCTTTTCCTCTTCCTTTTAGAAAGACGTCTTCTTTCATATTCCTCATATTTCCATTCCATCTCACTGCTTATTTGATCAAATTCTGATATAGTTAGTCCAGTAAATGACCTGAATAACAAAGGCTTTTTGCATAATCTTCTGTAGGACATCAAAGAGATATCAGATAAATATCATATATGACGTCAAATATAGCTCTAAGCTTCTAATTACGCAATAGATCTAATATGTATATTGAAAATTGCAGTCTGGCATATGAGGTCTTGGCATTAAATGCTATACCCTCTGATGCAGATGCACAGTATCGCAGAGGGATACTTACTGCATCGGCGGTGAGTGTTTTAGCGGTCAGCCATCAGTAGAGCACATAAATATTTGGGCGATCTTCTTTCTATAAAATGATTAACCCAAAAACAGTTGGAGTGATGTTAATAGTAACAGCAGGCGTTTTGATCGGAATAACGATACCTTCACAGTATGTGACTGCCTCTTTTTGCACAAACATGTTATCAGAAGATGCTGATGTTGATGCTTGTAAGAGCTTCTTTCTATAAAATGATTAACCCAAACTGCGACCAGTCTATGGATAATCGTTGTTCTAGTTGGTATATCAGAATCCCATTTGTAGGATAGATAAGCTCCTAAAATATGTTTCAGTCTATAGAATCATTTTGATTTTTGCGTATTGATCTTGTTCCATCAACTACTGATGGTTATTACCGTTCCTTTTCATGCCTTTTAGTTCTACCAATACTTCGTCAAGATAACGTTTCATCATCATCAAGCGATGTACTTATCCCTGTTTCAGTTTCCATAAGATCCTTCACATTCTTGGAGAACTCTATCACTCTTTTCTGTATTTCCTGCTCCATTTCAGCAGTTCCTATAGCGTCCAAGAATTGCTGCGATTCTTTAAATGCCTCTTTTCGTATCGATTGACGATGATGAAGTACCACATACTGGCTTAGCGGGCAAAATGAAGATTGGAAATGAGGTGATTTGAAGAGTATGGGGGCAATGGTAGACGCGCTTATGGTACTATAACCTCAGGTTTAGTTCTTCACGTTATTGTCCTTGTCACATTAATATTTGCGCACAGGAATGAATTTTGTCCAAGTTGAATGGTTACGGGATTCCTTCAATGTCATCCATTAGACAACAACAGGCATTTCTTGTACAGTTAGGACGCCCACCTTTAACGGAGTCAATCTTGGTAATGCAATTGTATTCACCTAGAATAACTATTTCCTATCAAATATGATTTCCAGTATTCCGTTCCTATACGTTGATCTGGCAGTCTCGGGGTCGATATCGTAAGGTATGATTAAAGTCCGCATGCATCGTTTCCCTTCATAATCTAGATGGACCACTGTAACAGAATTATCATCATTTAGAATGACTTTGATGTTCTCCTTCTTATTGTTAATTGGAAGTTGAGATACCAATTTGATATTTTTATCAGTTACTATTATATCCTCCGAGGGGTCTTTTCTCACTTTTTCAATTCCAGTGACCCTGACGGATTCTTCTGCAATTACAGGTACAGGTTTGACCCTCTTAATGATTTTCTTAGATCTCCGTTTCTTGGATGGTCTGGAGACTGCAGAATAATCATCTATTACTGCAATCTCCATCTCTTCTCTATAGACCTCACTTCCAAAACTCAAATTGGACTTATACTCTGTCTCCCTTAAATCATCATCAAAAACTGAGTAAAATCTCTTAGTAAGATTATCAAACTCCCTTACTAACTCTAGTCCAATTAGATCAGGTTCGTCATCTGAAAATATATCCATCCATCTTTCTATCTGTCTATTCCAGTCGTCTAATATCATGGAACATACGATGTTTATCCAGTCCAAATTAAAGGTTATCAGACTTGCATGCAGTTCATCTGACCTTGTGCGCAAAGAAACATAATTCTCCTGCAACCAACCTGATAATGTGTGATCCCATTTGATCTAATAATGAAATGGCCATAAGATTGAATTTTAGTAGTTAACCATCATTTTTTGCGCGCAGTAAAACTCAGTATACCACAAATCCTACATTTCTTCTGGCTGTAGAGGGCCCATGACAGTTCCTGTCAACTTCCAACAACTCCCTAAACAGGTGGCAAAGCACGCAGTGCTAGCGCGTACTCAGAGGAGACATTACAATCACATTCTTATTGTTGATGAAAAATATGTCACATACTCTTGAGCGACGATCGCTTTAATTCTTGTCGTATGATTGTCTAATCAACGATAATGCGTATCCCATGTCAGATGGCTTAGCGATTTTAATTTCATAGTCCCCATTTCCCCAATGATCAACATGTGACACATCCCTTGCCATATTTCGATGATCTTCCAGTGTTCCTTTTTTCATATTAAGATAGATAGAAAGACTAGATTTCCATACAACGATATCTGCAAAGTTCCTTTTACGAATAAACGCAATATACTTTTTCTTCGATCTAATTTGTACACCAGAGAATATAGACAACACTGATTCTTTGAGTTCTTTATAGAGATCACTTACATTGTCACTACGACCTACCAGATGATCCTCTTCGGTGAACACCCTCACTTCTCCGTCCTGTCAGTACTACTTCACTTTTCTGTATACAAACTTGAAAAATAACAACCCAAGGAAAGCTCTAAGCCAGATGGGTTAAATACCAAAGTTAAGCCTCAGGCCTGTTTATTATAATGATAATAACTCCAGCCACCGGCAAAGAATGCACTGGTCTGCATGTCTGATGCAATAGGGGTAGGAAGTGGGAAAACTAGCAACTCACTAGCACTTTTACATCATCATTTCCTGCCCTTTAGGAACACTTTAGGCTAACTCTCAGGAGGTCTGTTGTCTAATTCCAAGTTCGCTGTCCAAATTGGTGTTGTCTCCTTGATCGTTATAGGACCTAGATAATCATCACAAACAACTATATTTTTTCTTACGAATGTATAACGTGAAATTATGAAATTGACGATATTTTCAGCTCCTTTCAAGATCCATATTTTTTGATCTAAATTATGGGAGCTGAATTCTGGATTCATGTTACCAATTCAATGGTTAGTAGCCATAAAAATAAGGTTTCCTATAATACGATGGAAAGCCAAAGAAAGCGACAGCAAAGATTCCGTCATGGTTTGAGTCTAGTACCAGAAGAAGGGGAAGAAGAACAAGGCTACTCTAGCACTATCTCAATGAAGACTGCCGCTATTCAACTATGAGCGACTATCAAGAATACGTTATCCGCATTATGCTAGATGAGAGAAAGAAGATTAACGTATTCTCTTACTTCCACTCCCACACCTTAGAAGAGCAGTTTCCCACTTCGTCTATTTCATACTCGAAGACACCGACCAAGTTATTGAATGATGATAGCTTCCCTCCTGAAGGTGCACGAAAGAACAATGAACCACGAAAGCTTATCTTTCCAGGACCTGTAAATCTCCCTATTCCTTGACCTGTCCATGTTGCCATTCCTTTGCCATCTTTGGTTGTTATAACTCCCTGTCCTTCTCCGTACATTACTCCCCCTTCTTCGCCTTGTCTCATAACTGAACTATATGTTCCCATATCAGTCCCATCTTCCCCTTTGTATCTCCCACTCATTGTGAAAGAAGTTTCTATCATAGGACCATCGGCATCTAATACCCTTTGTCCCGTTATCTTGCCTCTGTCCTCGACGATTAATTCTCCTATTGCCATAACTGACCTAAGTAATATAGGTTGTATTTTAATTCATCTTTATGTCATACTTTCATATCTTCTGACTAAGCGGCAGTGGCTATCTACCTCTTTCACTTACTCAGGTCAACAGGCTTCATTTTGGTCGCAATGTTTCATATGGGCACCTTATGAGATTCAATCAAAATGTATATTGTAACAGGTCGGGATTGGGGTTAGCAATGTCTAGCGAACTAATGGGAACTTATGCTAACTGGTATACATGTTAGATTAGGGTAGGGTCGTTATTGGTGTTTCGGTATTAGAATCTATTACACTCACCGTACCGTCTGTGCCGGATATTCTGCCTAATTCATTCGCACTAGTATTACCAGTAGTATCGGTTCCAGTCATATTACCGTTAGTAGTAGTCTGGTTTGTTGCTCCAGACGTGGTTGTGTTCTGTGCTTCTGCTGCTTCTACCATATCTAAATCAGCATCACGGAGCAAACTACTACAAGAAGAGGCGGTTACGTTCTGTAAAGATATAGTTGAAACAATTGGGACTGATGCTAGTACAACTACCATTCCGAAAACTACTGAAGATAATGAATCTCTGGAATTTGTCATAATGATAAACCACGTGTATGGTATTTACGGTGTATACTCTATAAACTTTAGTCTCCTTACCGTTGTGGTACTTCGCCTAAGCAATGTCCCGCCACGTCTTGGTATCTAAAACCAGTTCTTACTTCGTTGCTGTTGTCCATGTTTCTAACACTTCTTCATATCTATCGTATTCCTTGTAGTCTTGCAGTATTTCTATGTCTTTTATTTTTCCGAGCTAGATTCCAATAGAAAATATATCGGATAAAAGTTGGAGCCCGATCTTGCATAATTCAGATGAACACTATTCCCATTTTAGCTTCCAGCAATGAATACCAAATATATGTTCGTAGCAGCAGCGATGACAGTAATGCTTATAGGTGCAACAGCACTTGCAAGCTCTAGCAGCGCCAGTGCAATCTCCCGCTTGGGTCCAGTGCCGCTCACGTTTGGTATTGCTGCGCCAATCAATACTGATCTGGCGGCGCTTGGGTCACCAGGTATACTGTCTGGGAACGTAGTACAGATCCCAATCTCGCCAGGGGTACTCTCTGGAAACGTACTTCAAGTTCCAATCAGTATTCCAATAAATTTTGGTCCAGTATTCCAATAAATTTTGGTCCAGTGCCGCTCACGTTTGGTATTGCTGTCTGTTTCTTTACCACTATACCTTCCAGCCACCCTACAGACGATGTTCTGATCCGCTGCTACTAGGTTAACACCAAATTCTCTTGAAGATTGAATATTTTCTGCAGTGGTATTATGTCCTCTCACGCTAATTGCAATAAGACTAGGAGAATAAGATATGTGATGAGTCCATTCTGCAGCCATTATATCTGGTCCAGCAGGACCATTTGTTGTAATTAAACCAACATTGGTTATGAACTGTCTAGTACGTCTGTCATTCCATGCAAGATGCATATTTG
>CAZPXJ010000190.1:0-5470 GCA_964590855.1 uncultured archaeon | reverse complement strand
GCATCATTTTTAAAATCTATATATAGTCTGGCCATTATACCTACTTTATAAGCAAAATCTTCGCTTTTATTCATATCTTTTTCATCTTCATGTCTTCTTGATAAAGTTTTTAAACAGAAGTCAGCGGCTCTAAAAAACTTGGAAGCATTGTCGCTCTTTTTCATCCTTTTGCCTTCCTCTAACCAATCAAAAAGTCTACTCTTGACTATCCTTGAAAAGGAAGCTGTGAGATGCCACACAGGAATCTGTGATTCGTTAAGAAAAGCTCTAATTCCATAAAGATAGTCGTCCCTTAATACTACCTCTCCGTCCCTGTAAATTAATGCCTCTTCTAATGCCATATGCGGTATTTGCACAGCTTCGAAACTGGAAAATAACCTTCTCATTCTATCCATTGTTAGGTTTTCATCTATTAAGATCTCTTGTTTTTGTTGTTGGGTCTTAAGACAGATGGTCTTTAACACTGATTTTTCAGCGGTAGTCTTCTCAAGTGAGTCTAATGTTCTGAAGTTATGATATAGCTGAAAAAGTATTCCATCTCCTGTCTCATAGAACTTCTTCTGATAACTATTACTCAAGTCCATAAAAAGCCATTTCAAACCTTGTATGTCGAAATTCTGGTCTGCTGGTAAGAAGACATGCGGTAAGGATTCTTTCCCGATACCTAAATTTTGGTAAAAGTAATGTTTCTTCTTACAGTTGAGCGTAAATGCCTTTTCATAAAAAGAAAGAAACTTGGCATTTATTGTGCTTTCTGAAGCATATCTTGTGGCTGGATTACCAAAGGAATCAATAAACTTGCTTTCATCCTTCTCCTCACCTTCTATCTTACCACGGTATTCAATCTTCGATTGAGAAGGCAGTACGAATATTTCAAATGAACCACCTTTTCTCACGTCCAAATTCCTTTCTTTCAAATTCCTTTCCTTTACAAATTGAAAAAAGTTAGAGACAATTCTGGCAAAAAGATCCTTAGAGAACAGACCTCCATTAGTTAATATTCCAGAATCTACGTATTTTTCAAATACATTTATCTTTCTTTCTTCTCCATTTTCTTTATTAACAAAATAGTAATTTTTTCTGTCTATTCGTAACGGAATATTTTTTTTAGCCTTAATAGATGTCTCGTCCTTTAGAACATTATATGTGGCTTCCAATTTATTTTCTTTGTCAGTTGATTTAGTTTGGATGGCCAGTTCTAATGTGAGGTCTGATTTCGATTTCGATTTCTTTAGAATTCCGAAAATCCTGATATACGGATTTGGTTGGTTTGTGGATGTTCCTCCTCCACAACCAGGGAGATTTAGAAATGACCTGTCTGAAGTATTGAGTGGCATGGTAAGCGATTCCTGTAGAGTTCTGTAGCTTTCCGAGATCTTAGAACCATATCCTTCAAGAGTGTTGGAATCAATAGAAATAGTATCCCTGTTTACATAAATCTTTTTAATTGGTTTTTCAAGTGTCCTAACGACATTAGCTGTAGAATCTTTATTTCTCAAATATAGATCATATGCTAGCATAGGTATATGAGAGACTACTAACTAATAATCTCTTTCAAGCTTGGTATTATTGATCTATTGACAGTCCGCTATATCAGCACAGTATCAACAACCTCTGAATTAGTTTCAATCCTATCTTAGTCAGATACAAACTACCGTATTCCGGTCAATTACAGGGTTCATCGTATTAGTTTCAATCCTATCTTAGTCAGATACAAACAGGATAGAATTGTAGAGAAACTCTGTAGAACTTAGTTTCAATCCTATCTTAGTCAGATACAAACTAGACAAGAACATCATAACGACTTGGATAATAGAAGGGTTTCAATCCTATCTTAGTCAGATACAAACGATTGTTTTCATATGTTTTGTATGAACTTGTTTTATCAAGTTTCAATCCTATCTTAGTCAGATACAAACGAAGAAAAGTTCCCACCGACCGCGATTATAAATAACGAGTTTCAATCCTATCTTAGTCAGATACAAACTCCTATGTTTATACTAGCAGCCATATCTCTATATACGTTTCAATCCTATCTTAGTCAGATACAAACTATGAGGTATGGTATCGCATATTCCTCTGCATTTGATGTTTCAATCCTATCTTAGTCAGATACAAACTGGTGCTGTAAACAGAATATTGGGTTGCAATGGATTACGTTTCAATCCTATCTTAGTCAGATACAAACGTAGAGCAGTCAAAGTTGAGATGGATGATGGAACTCAGTTTCAATCCTATCTTAGTCAGATACAAACGAATTCTATTGAAATAGGGTATCTGTTCTTTCTTGATGTTTCAATCCTATCTTAGTCAGATACAAACCGGTCTGGGAGTCTGAAGAGTGTTTAGCTATGATTGAGTTTCAATCCTATCTTAGTCAGATACAAACCAGATGTGTTAGAAAACATTCCAATCATGACTGGTGAGTTTCAATCCTATCTTAGTCAGATACAAACTAGCTAAATTCTTTGATTATAGAACAGGTAAGGTCAAGTTTCAATCCTATCTTAGTCAGATACAAACGTTTGTGTATGTCATAGTATTGATGACATTCAATTAGTTTCAATCCTATCTTAGTCAGATACAAACCTCTTGGTCTTAGTAATGGTCCCCCTCCACAATTAGAGTTTCAATCCTATCTTAGTCAGATACAAACCAAAGAGATGGTGAAAGTTCTTAGAGAGAATTTACGGCGTTTCAATCCTATCTTAGTCAGATACAAACATACTATACTAATAAATTAGCATATGCCAGCTAACACGTTTCAATCCTATCTTAGTCAGATACAAACGTTAACACCCCAAAAATTGACAATATACTCATTTAAGTTTCAATCCTATCTTAGTCAGATACAAACGATAGTTAATTGCTAAGATAGTTAATGGCAAATATTACAGGTTTCAATCCTATCTTAGTCAGATACAAACCGGAGTAGAAATCTTGTAGCTATCGATAGTAGCATTGTTTCAATCCTATCTTAGTCAGATACAAACCCGTTCTTCGCACTCGTGATTTACTATTATATCTGCGATTTTGAATCGGGGATCTATAATTGTTGGCTTGGTATATAAGGATCCACGATCGAAGGGTCAAAATGCTGTTATTCTTTGTAATCGTGCAGTTTTCCCTCCTTCTTCTACATTAAGAAAACCTAATCCTGCGCTGTTTCTTTCCCCTATTCCTGTATCTATTGCAAAATTAAGAAGATCCCTATGATCACCATTCAAGTTGTGGAAATGGAATCTCCAGAAGCTGGCAGGAATCTTGGCAGTATGTTCGTGTATAGGTATATGAATCACGACTTCTTTTAGTAGAATGAAAAACTGTATCGTCGATTCGATGTTATTGGTGTCTGATTTGTAGTATCTCTTAAATTTAGACTTGATATTATTCAGTATCATCTTAATGAAAATATCGTGAGATAGATTGGAACGCCAATATAGAAACTTATTTTTTCTATCCTGTTCTGGTATATTGTAGACATGATATGCCTTCTCAGGAATTCTGAGTGTTACTGGAGTTGAGGTTCGAATTACACAGCTCTTTCCTATAATTCTCGTTTCGAGAAGCTCTGAAGATCGTAAATGATATTGCTGTTCGCCTATATTTATCAAATTGTTACCTACAAGATTCTCTTTAATGTATGAAAACATTGAATTTATCAAATCGATGTTCGGGGAAGAAAGTAGAAGATGTCTGATCTGTCCGCTTTTCACTATAATAGGAGGAAAAATGTTAGAGAAGCAGAAAAATTTGTATGTATTTGAATCATGCATCCCTCTATATCTGGTATTAGCAATAAGTCTGTCATATACAAATCCCTGGACTTTGTGATATTCACTAGCATCCCAAACTTTCTGATCATTTAATGCCTCTAATTGTAGGAGTATGCGCACTAGGTCATATTATTCTCAGAATGATTTATCGTTTCTTATCAGCGCAATTGATCTACTACTACGGTACAGTTGATTGGTGTTGCCTAGGAGTCTATAAAAAAAGCTAGTTTATTAGATACCAATACAAACTACGTAAATAATGAGTCGTTTAGGGGATGGTGAACGAGTCAAGTATTCTATATCTATAGAGATGGAGGTTCCAAGTTGTGAATCGGCACGGTATTTACCAAATTCGTTAGTTGTGAGATTTGACAAAAAGCATGAAACAACAACAAAAGAAGTAACACAACCATCCGAACAATTACTTAGGTTCGATAAAGACGGATCAAAGCAGAAGATCGAGACAGATCACAGACTGAGGTTGTTCATGGATATATTTCTTGCACTTTCTGGTGAAAATAGAGATGATGTCGAGAAAGAGTTTGATTGAAGAGTTAATCAATACTTGTAGATTTTCAGAACCAGATGTTATTAAGCATATCCAGAAAGCTCAACAAAATGGATTAATCTTTGAACGAAAAGTAGACATGTACGCATGTACGCCATAAGTATATCGTGGTCAAGGAGCACAGCTCATCTATATCATGATTACGCCGCTCCTCGTTGAAACCCAACAATTCATCATGAAACACAAGTCCACTTGGGCGAAATATTCTATACAATTTTTCGCTCCACTCTTGATCTTATAGTAATAGTTAAGACCAAAAAACAAGGTAGCTGATTGGATTCGACTGAGGTGGAATGATGAAAGGATTAAATGCGATTCTGTCATTTTGGCCAATATTCACATGGTTGATCAAGCAGGTGCCGATTGCGGTGCATATAATGCAGATTGGGAATTCCGAACGTATGATGTATCTCCTCAAGAAGGACAAGCGATGATCAAGGGATTTACCAGTACAAAAGCTGGACTGAAAATACGGGTTTCTGTAATGGGAAGATTTTAGCTAATTTGAGAATTAGCCAAATTGTGTTATAGTTAACACAAGTTAACCCCTTCCTTCCTTAAATTGAGAATTCTTCAACAACTTGCCAAAGTATTTATTAGATGTAGCATACAACCCGTGATGGTCGAAAATGTCTAATGTCAGGTTTGTGTTTGCCATCTATTATTATAGAGTCAGTTCAAGGTGGAGATAAAGGCCAATTCGTTAGTACTGAAACTCAGAGTTCTTCATAAGATAATGTCAATTCCGTTACAGAGGATTGAAGATGAATGCAATAACGTGGCAAATGAATATCGTAATTTATGGAATACTAAAAATCCTAATGATATGATGATTGAGTATAGTTTACAATATACTACATACAAGGATGGACTTAGAGAACTTGATCCTGTATTTCTGCTCACTTGTCATCGTACTATTAGAATAAATATTCTAAATTCACGTGCTAATACTATAGATCCCACAAAATCTCCTGATACTGCAGCTGCTGTTCTTCCCCATCCTACTGATCCTATACTTTATGTTTTTCTTCCAGCGCTAGAGGTTAATAATAAGAAAATAATATGGACATACTAGATATCTTGCATAATTAGAAGCTTACAGCTATATGGTACCTCGTATAGTGCA
>CAZPXJ010000189.1:0-5575 GCA_964590855.1 uncultured archaeon | reverse complement strand
CTAGCCTTGTTAGTTACATTAAGAATAAGTAAACCATCTCCAGCATTAGCAAGATAAGCTGTATTGCCTTCTACAACCGCTCCATAGATCCAGTTGATTTCAGCTGAATCGTTGTAATAACCAACCAAACTCAAATCATCAGGTTGAGAGAGATCTAAAATATAGAAACCATCATATGCTCCTGCAAGGTAACCATAATTTCCTTCGACGTAAATACTATTAGCTGTAGTACTGACTTTTATCGAATCTTGATAAACAGGATCCAAAGAAGCAAGTTCTATCGTTCCAGTACCCCATCCTGCTACATCAGAATTTGATGTATCCATATTGGTAATTGTGGTGAAATTTTCAAGGACAGAACCTGAAGTAGCTGAAAGGATAGAATTGTCAGTTGTTCTAAAACCCAGAAAAATCAAAAAGATTAAAATTATAAAAGTAATATATTTCTTTTGTTTCATTTGAATTCCTCGTAGTCAAACAACTATTTATCAACTTATGCTTAAAAATATATTCGTCACATTTTGAGAAAAAAGTGTCTGACTAAAATTACCCATTTCATTCTCGAAAGAGTTTTATTTATTGATGCTTTAGAATAATAAGGACAAAAATGAAAAAATCTTCAATCCTTCAAATTACTATGATTGCTTTGTTAGTTCTGGCTGTTGTTGTTCCTCTATCTATCTTGATACCTCTTAGACAGGACTCACCTATCAAGATTCTTTCTGATGAAGATTTCCTGAAGTATGATTTTGTGGGAGAAGGGACTGAAGAACAACCATATCTGATAGAAGATTTAACAATAAGTAGAAATACAGATTTAGATGTTCTTGAAGACTACTGGGGGATTTACATAGAAAATACAACCAAATACTTTACAATTCAAGACTGTGTTATTAAGAATTATGATGCTGGAATTTTAGTAACAAGTGTAGCAAATGATACTGCAAAAATAGTAAATAATCAAATTGAAAATTCACGTATCTATGGAATTGCTTGTGGATCTTCTAATGGAGTAATCATAGAGAATAATGAAATAAATGGTATGGCTGAGGGCTATGGAGTATATTTAGTTGCCAGCTATGACACTGATGTTCTGAACAATACAATATATGATTCCTATGCAGGAATGGTATTATTGTTTGTTCATCACTGCACCTTAAAATACAACAATATCAGCAATAATTTACAATACGGGATTATTACTTTACTTTCAAATTACACTCAAATTGAAGAAAATGTTATATCAAATAATCAAGTATATGACTTCTATTCTGCGGGTATTACCGCTCTTCGTTCAAACTTCTTTACAATATCTAACAACACAATCTCTGAGAATGGCTACTACGGGATAAGATTGGATGAATCACATTACACGTTTATAGAATCAAACAATATCAGCTGTAACAAGAATCCAGATGTTCAGTATGAAGGAGAAGGAATCAACTTGTGGGAATCTAACTATACCATAATCAGATCCAATCTGTTTAAGGAAAACGGAGGTTATGGATTAAACTTTACAGAATCTTACAATAACTCTATCTATCTTAATGCATTCATAATGAATGGTCAAAAGGTTCTCAATCAAGCTGTAGAGTATAATTGCTCAAATCAGTGGTATGAAGATTCTCTATTACAAGGAAACTTTTGGCAAGGACATAATACTAGTTTAGCTTATACCATAGAAGGAGGATTTTCTGAAGATTTGTATCCATTGGTTGAAAATCCTGTCAGTCTACTGCTTCATGTAATCTTGCGAACTATATAAAAACAAACTACCTGTCTCTCAAATAGTCTAAGTTACAGCGGAAAGATCAGTGATGGTAACAGAAAAGTAATGCTAGAGCTGAGCTATTTAAAAAGAATTCTCGAGTTTATAAATGATTTCACTTTATATTTGGTTGGTGAAAAAGACTATGGCGTCTACATCCGCTCAAAAAACAATAGTCAATAAACTCGACCAGAAAGACTTCTTGGTAGAGTGCGTTGATATAGCAATAAGTGAAGAATTAGGCTCTCCGTACTTGATAGAATTAGCTAAGGAGAGAAACGTAAAGAAAGGGGACATAACCAGCTGGCAAGATCTAGCTGAGCATCTAGGTCCTACAGATCCGAACATTTTCAGAGAAAAATCGGTTAACTATACTACAACCAAATGGGCACATCAATACTATGCAAAGACTCCAGGTTGTGAACTTCAAGTTGCCGAAACTGGAGGGACTCTGGGTGCGCCAAAAAAGAACATCCTCCTAGCAAATACAACTCGTCAAGACTTTGAGGAACTGGATTATTTTGATATGAATACAGATACCTTTAACGTACTAGTTAAACTCTGTTTGGATCAATTCAAAGACTTTGGAATTCCATTGCATTTGACTTACTTGGCGACGATACCAACAGGCCCCCACACTATCGGAAAATGGACTATAAAAAGTTTTGAACGTGACTTTGCTAAATCCATATTCATGATAGACATGGATCCAAGATGGGTGAAATAAGCTGCAATGATCGATCCCAAAATGATGGGTATGTATCTAGCTCATATGCAGGAACAGACAGAAGCTTTAGTTAAACAAGAGTTCCCATATATTGAAGCGCTTTTTACAACCGGTGTGTTAATTGATAAATCGTTCCCGATGATTCAAGCACTTAGTGAGAAAGGTAACCTTCAAGCAATAATTCATGGGGGAACTCCGATCGAACTAGAAACTCTAAAGGTTCTACGTGAGGACATGGGGCTCAAGGTGTGTGGCTTCTACGGGCAAAGTTTGTTCGGGACAGCCTTTGAATCTCCTGATCCAGAAGGGTATAACGTCGATTATTTTCCGCATCCCAGAATGAATATGTTTGTGGTCTCTGATGAAAATGATATCTCCACCAGAGTTAATTATGGTGAAGAAGGAACTGTTGTTTCTCAACGTATCAGTCCCGAGACAGTTATACCCGCATTAGTTCAGAACGGAGATATAGCACATTTGATCAAACCTCGAGGTAAGTTCAATTTCTCAGATGGAGTTAGGAATCCTCGAAGAGATTTACGCGGTAATCAGCAAATGGGTGTCTATTAAAACTCCCAATTCTTTATTTATTTTTAGGGAGGTTGGTTTTTCATTTCTTTTCTTCTCTTCTCTATCGTTTTTCTCTTGTAAGTCTATACTTCAAACAAAATTAAAAAAGTAGAAGAAGTTAAATCTTCTTTCGGACTAGAACTATAACAGGCATTGCCAATACAGAGACAAACGAGAGTATAATTAATAACATTTCTGAAAACTCGGATATTTCAGGTATGTAATTTAGCGGATAAAGATCGACTGCACCTGCAGATCCATCTATTGAATATGGTCCACTAGTCCAATCACTATACCAGTTACCTTCTAGTGACACAGTGTCAAACCATATGTTGTTTGATCCATCATCCTTAGCTTGAGTTCCTCCCCCATTATTACCATCAAACACATTATGATGGATTATATTATTTGTTCCTGATATCTCCAACCCATAATCTTGGCTCCATTGGACGAGGTTATTTGTGAAAATAGAGTCATCGCAATTGTCTATAAGCATACCTGTATTAATACTTTGGATTACTCTATTATTTGTGACTGTTAAAGTGTTGGCATAATTCATAACGATTCCAAATTGAATATCTGAGCAATTGTTGTGAGTAACAGCTGAATCAGCAGAATTATACAGATATATTCCTCGCCAACCTTCTACTAAGGTATTTTTCGTTATTGTGTTGTTTGCTGAGTTTTCTATAATAATTCCTGTGTTTAAACCCATATTATTAATGACGTTATTTGAAATAATTGTAAAATCACTTGGTCCATAAATCATTATTCCATCACCATAACATGTAAAAGTATTTCCTGAAATAAGCGAGTATTTTCCTCCATTCATTTCTATTCCTATATTGTTTTCAGTAATGATAATATTATTGAGAATTTTTACTGTTCCATCTGCCATATCAGCATATTTGCCTAAGTATATTCCAATATTAGTGTCTGTTTTAAGAAAACAATCTTGAATAACGAAATACTTTGTAGTATCTCCACCGAGAACTATTGGATATTCTGAGGTAACTGTAATATTGTAATTTTCGATTCGATAAGGATCAGCTGGAGTTCCTATTCCTGGAAAACCGTAATCTGAAAAATTACTGTCATATTCAATATTTATTGGTCCGTGATCAACTAAAGCATTGAGGGTTAGTTCATTAATTTCAACCACTTTATTTTGTTCAGCATGATTCAAAGCTACTGGTAGAATCAAAATTGTTAGTAATAACATATTTAGAGTTTTCCAATTTCCTCTTTCCATTATAATCAAATATTTAGAAATTGGTTGCATAAATGTTTTTTTGTAGCTTTTATAAAGAAAAATAATGAGAAGAGGAAGTTATTCTTTGTTTAAAGTTTCTAATTCTTCTACTCTAGAAAAGAGTTTTTTCATTTCTAATTTCATCTCATCTTGCTCTTCTCTTATTTTCTTTATTTCTTCTTCCGTCGTTTCTCCTTTTTCGATTCCTTTTATCCATCTATCAATCATAGGTTGATCTTGATAAGCGATTTTTGTTTTAAGACCTTGGAGAAATGATATAGTGCTCTTTTCTTTTAATGAAGCTAATGATCTTGCGAAAGAAAGAATGTTCTCTTCATATCGTTCTTTTTGTATTACTTCTATAATTCGACTTACTGCTCTTTCTCTAACATGCTTATCCATCCAGCTTAAACTCTCGACTATACCACCCATTACTGCTCTACGAGCTTTTTCAGGTACAACCCCATAAGTGAGTTTATCGCGTAGGTAATCTAATGATTCTTCTGTTCGAGTCTTCCCCATTCCTGTGTATTTTCCTCCAAGAACGATGCTCTGGAAATCCTCTTTAATCTCACATTTTGATAGAAATTCAAAAGCTTCTTTTGTTCTTTGAGAACCAATTAATTCTAATGCTTTAGCTTGAGAATTGTACAGAACTTCTTCCCGTTGTAAAAATTTCTTAGCACTATCAAATACAATTTTAAAGCGAAGATCGGTCATAGCTCCAATAAACGATGGTAAAACGAGAGGATCGGTTTCTTTATCCATAAGCTCCACCAACATTTCTACAGCTAGAAAGTTTGGAGATTTAGCTAGAGCTTTAGCTATTTCTATCCTAACTCCCCAATAAGATTCCTTTAGATAATGATCTTTTAGAGCTTGTATGTTTTTTCTTTTTCCTGTTTTTGCTAATTCTTGGATAGCTCGGATTCTACCAATTACATTCCCAATTTCCAATTGACGGATTAAGAGATCATCTCCTGGATTAAATTCAAGAGAAAATAGTTGCTTATAGTCAGGATCTAGTTGAATTGATTTAGGTTTTTTTTCTGTCTTAAAATAGAAATAGTGCTCTTTTTCCACTATATCAAGAGTTTCAACTTTAAAAGAACCATCATATTCTTCTATCTTTACTTCTAGTGGAAATTTAAACAAAGCAATATTCTTCTTTTTATCTTCTTGAGTTTGTTTAATCTTTAATTTGCACAATTTGGTTGAATCATCAAAAGAAAACTCAGCTTTTAGTTTAGGATAACCC
>CAZPXJ010000188.1:0-5587 GCA_964590855.1 uncultured archaeon | reverse complement strand
AGATGGTAATGTAACATATCAGGATTGGTTATTAAGATATCTGGAGGGGTGTCCTTTATCTTCTCTCTCAGTGTCTGAGGAGTATCCCCATCAAATACTTCGCATGTAATATTAAGAGAGGCTCCATATTTACGTATTTTTTTCTCTTGATCTCTTGCTAGAGCTTTTGTTGGATAAATCAAAATTGCAGATATTCCTCGCCTTAATAATGGATGAGGTGAGATTCCCCAAATTTTGGTTAATATTGGTAAGAGAAATGCTTCAGTCTTTCCTGTTCCAGTAGGAGCAACAATGACAGTGTCTTTTCCTCGCATTATTGCATCAAATGCTTGTTGTTGAAATTCATATAGTGACAGAAACTTGTTTTTCTTCAAAAAAGCTGATAGTTTTTCAGGTAATTGAACATCTTTTGTAGCTATCTTAGGTGTCTTCTGTTTTAGATATTTGAAATATACTAATTCAATATCAGGGTTGTTGATTATACTTTTGATAGCAGAAGGTAGTTTTTCGGGTTCATATCCCCCCTTGGATATAAGGAGTTTCTTTTCCTCTTTTGTTCTTCTGGGGAAAGGCAAAGGGGATTCTTCTTGATGTTCCTTACTCTTCTTTCTCAAATCTCTTCTTGCTTTTTTTGCCTCAATCAGTTTATCATAAGCTTCTTTTTCGTTTGATGCGAGTGTTCTCTCTTTCAACCCACAAAAATTACAGCGGAAAGTGTAAGAGTCCTTACTACCAGTTACAACCAAATCTTTCTTGCAATCTGGACACTTCATCAAAACACTCCACAAAACGCTATAGGATTATCATTAATAAAGCTGAAGTTAAGCATAGACTTTGCTGAATAAATAATGGATATGTTTAAAAGATATTACTTCTGCGTCGGGTAAAAGGTGACTTCAATGTCTGCACCAAGAGTCTGTAAATGGAAACAGGGAATAAGTGGTAGAAATCCAGAAGGCAATGTTCAATCCATTAATTTTCCTTGTAGATATCCCCAAGAAGAATTATCATCAGAATTATGTACTCAGTGTCTTTTAGGAGACCTTTTTGCTATGTTCTACACACAAGCAATGAGTTTTAGAAAAAGTGCTGAAATGCAAGAGGAAATAATGGCTTTTCTAAAGAGCTTTACATCCGAAGATTTTGATATGAGATAATTCTTTATCTCTTACTTCAAAAGTAAATTTGTTTCATTTTTACTTCTTAGAATACTTGGAGTTTGTTATAGAGAGTATCCCTTCTTACTGGAATCCTTTCTGCATCTCTTATCAGATCTACAAATTCCTCAATATTCTTTTCTTCTCCAAATTCTCCTCCAGCGCTCTTTGTAATATTTTCTGTAAATAAAGTCCCTCCCAAATCATTTACACCAGCACCTAGTGAAACTTGAGCTAATTTTGGTCCCAATTTTACCCAAGAAGCTTGGATATTTGAAAAAGAATCTCCGAGATATAATCTTGCAGTACTATATAGAGCTAAGTCGTGCATACCAGTACTGCTTGGTCTAGCGCCCATAAACCTGTATAGTTTGGTGTTTGGATAAACAAAAGATAAAGGTATAAATTCTGTAAAACCATGTGAAATCTCTTGAATGTTTTTCAGAATTGCTAAATGCTCAGCTTCTTCTAGATAGGATTCAATGTGTCCATACATCATTGTAGCAGTAGATTTCAAGCCTAGAGAGTGACCAATCAAAACAATATTTGTCCACTGATTTGTTGATATTTTTTCTGGACAAATTTTTCTTCTCACATCATCTACTAGAATTTCTGCTGCAGTTCCAGGAAAGGAATCTAAACCATTTTTCATAAAATCTTTAAATATATCTTCTACAGTTTCCCCTGAGAGTTGCGAAACAAAAGCTATTTCCGAGGGTGAGAATCCATGAATGTGAATATCCCTGGAGACAGATTTGATAGTCTTCAAAATATCAATATAAAATTCATAATTCAATTCAGGATCCAATCCTCCTTGGATGCAAATCTCAGTGCAACCCCTTGCCAAAGCTTTCTCAACCTCAACTCTAATATCCTCAAGAGACATTCGCGAAGGAATAGCCTTTGAGGTTCTTGGTCTTATACTATAAGAGCAGAAACTGCAAGAACCGATACAATGTTGAGTAAAATTGATATTTTGATTCACAACGAAGGTAACTTCATCTCCAGATTGTTGGTATCGTAATTCGTCTGCAACTGAAGTTTGAATCCATAACTCTTTACCACGTTTTTTTAACATATGAGCTATCTCTTGGATTTCATCATTATGAGATGACCGAAAATTGCTCAAATCACAGACTTCATCTATTAACGGTGTAGAGAGTTTCTTCATTTCTATGATACTCCTCAACTATCTCTTTTACTCTACTGTTTAAATATTTTTCATATGATGGATAAACTGGTAGTCTTTCCTGTAAGTAATATTTCGAATTGTTCAACTGTGTCTGTAATTCTTGTTCTTCATGCCAAGCTAAATTTGGATTTATATAATCAATTGTAATTGGCGACATACCCCCTACATCATTTGCTCCACAGTCTAAAGCTTCAATGATTCTATCTCTGTTGAGATTTGGAGGTATTTGAATGCTAATTGAAGGGGGTAGGATAAGTCTAGCTATCGCCAACGTAAGAAAGATATCTTCTTCAGATGGAGATGGCCAAGATGACATAGGTGTATTCGGTTGGGGATTAAAGTTCTGAACGATTACCTCTTGAATATTACCATATTTAATGTGAATCTTGTTGATTTCATGGATTGATTGTATCCTTTCTTCCCAAATTTCCCCAATTCCAATTAATATACCAGTAGTAAATGGTATCTTCAGTTTACCTGCATCAGATAATGTTTCAAGTCGAATTGAAGGATCTTTTCCTGGAGACAAGTGGTGAGGTTGGTTCTCACCCATTAAACGCGCACTACTAGATTCTAACATGAGACCCATGCTAGCATTTGTTTCTTTCAAGAGAGCTAACTCCTCAAATGATAAAACACCTAAGTTTGAATGTGGAAGAAGGTTAGTATCTAGTGCGGTTTCGCAGAAATGGTTTACATAATCGACCGTCGTTTCAAATCCATATTTCTTCAAGAAAATTCTAGCTGTTTGATACTTCTCTTCAGGTTTTTCTCCTAGAGTAAGTAAAATTTCTTTACACCTAGCTTCTTTAGCTTCCTTTAACAATTTCTTGTATTTTTCAGGAGTAATCCAACTATCTGATTCATCAGAAACAAAACCGCAATAGCCACATCTATTTCTACATTGGTGAGTTACTGGGACGAATAGATTGCGTGAAAATGTCACATTTCGACCGTAAGTTGTTTCTTTCTTTTCTCTAGCCTTTGTTATCAATTCTTCTTTATTGTTATCCAATAGCGATAGAATTGTTTCAAGTTCCATATTCGTCAACTACTTTGGTTTTAGAGTAATTATGAATCCTTCTTCTAATTGATCTATTCGTTCCAATTGGAAATTTAGCGCATCAGCAACATTCAACACCACTTCTTCCTCATACAGATGTTTGGCACTTTTTGTTCCAGCAAATAGTGTTGCATAAAAGATATGCATTGTATCTACTAGTTTGAGCTTGAGAAACTGAGTAATAATCTTCGAACCACCTTCAACTAGAATCTTATTTACACCAAATTGCTGTTTCAATTTCTGGAGTATTTCTGATAAATCGAGATAACCTGTAGTCTGTTCTTTAGATACTTTCAGAACTTTTGCACCTAATTTCTCAATTTTGCTAATTTTCTCTTTAGAAGAGTTTTCAGATGTAACAATTAAAGTTGGATAAGTATCAAGTTTTGTTAAAATCTTAGAAGATAGGGGTATTTTACAAGTTGAATCCAAGATTACACGAAAAGGGTGAGGTGATTTTGGAGTTATATACCGGACTGTTAGTTGCGAATCATCCTTCTCTACAGTATTTATTCCCACCAGTATAGCATCAACTGAGTTTCGAAGCTTATGTACTCTTATCCAATCTTCCTTGGTCGAAAGAATCAATGCTCCTTCATTTGAAGATATAACTCCATCTAATGAACTTGCAACATTAACAATTACTTCGGGTCTTTCCATTTTACAACCTTTCCTTCAAACATTTGAAAACCAATATCGCTAGATTCTGCTCTCATGGTTATAGCTGTGAAAACATCTTTTGAGTATTTTGTATTGGGGTTTTCTAGATTAATACCTAATAAATCACCACTATATCCTTCTGAAATCTGTCCAATTTTTCTGTTTATTATTTTACCTGGATTTACAGTAATAGCTTTCAGTATTTCCTTTGGTTGAATATTCTGACAATTGCTGCGTGCAGAATATAGAGTAAATGCCATCAATCTAAATGAATCTGGATTACAACTCAAGACATTATCAGTCCCCAACCCCAATAAGATTTCATTTTTCAATATCAAAGCTATTGGGGGGAACTTCAAACCATGATAGAGGTTGCTAACGGGACAGCAAACAACTTCTATATTATGCTTCCTAAGTAGCGAGAGATCATTTTCATTTGAATATGTTGCATGAACAACGAAATCGAAGAACGGATATTCACAAATTTTCTCCACATCAGGTTTATTGTACCTTGTAAGTGATTCAGAAATTAATTCCATGGTTTCAGCTGCGTGTATAGCTATCAATTTTGATGGATTTTTTTTCTTCAAGATTCTTGTTTCTTCCATAGATTCATCACTAATAGAAAAAACATCACAAAACCCCAATCCATCAGATAAATCAATGATTTCAGATAGTTTCTCATCACCAACATTACGTCCTAAAATTATCCCTCGAATTGGAAAGTTATTCAATTCTTCTCTTAATGTTTGAACGCCTTGTTTACCTTCTTCCCTAAAGTCAATGAAAGTAGTATATCCATTCTTAACAAGTAACTCTAGAGAATTCTTCATACTGGCTGCTTTTTCTGATTTGGAACTGGAACTTAATTTTGAATGTTTTATACCGTCTGGACCAACGGTTTCCTCAATGGTCTTACCATAAGCATGATCTTTAAGAAAAGCATCAGCAACATGAGTATGAGCATTTACAAAACCAGGAATTAAAACGAAGGAGGGAGGGAGTAAATAATCCACAGATTTGTGTTCATTTGAAATATTAGTAATTATACCGGAATCATCTATCTCGATCAGGACATCTTTAACAAATTTCAGATTAGGTCCGATTAGAGCATTTCCACGAACTGAAGCCATTTCAAGGTGATATCGCAAAGATAAACTAATAAATCTTTGTAGATTAGAATCAACGCTCATACATTCGCAAAAATCATTAAATTTATAATAAGAACTTAAGAGAATAGACCAAAGCACAACTCGTGATAACAATGGTTCGAGTAAAGAATTCAGATGAAATTCGTGATATGATTAAGAATCACCCAATGGATTTAAGAAGAGTATTTTCCATAGCGGCACATATCGATCATGGTAAAACAACAACAAGTGATTATCTCCTTCGTAAAGCAGGTCTGATGTCAGACGCCGATGCAGGTAAAAAAGTTATGATGGACTCAGATGATGAAGAACAAGAGAGAGGTATTACTATTTTTACTTCAGTCGTTTTGCTAAATTATGATTA
>CAZPXJ010000187.1:0-5592 GCA_964590855.1 uncultured archaeon | reverse complement strand
TTGAAGGATAAAGAATTATTCATGGATGATGTTCCAAGAACAGTTCTTTACGCTCTAGAAAAACATACTGAACTATTACCTAATCAATTAGTTCGTTTAATACAACTATTAGAAACAAAGCATAAAAGAACACTACCTAATATCATCTCAGTTGAAGAATTTTACAATTATTTTGGGAGGGATAAATGATGTCTTTTATGCTTAGAAGAGTTTATCAAGGATTGCTTTTCAAACCAGATAGTACTCACATTCATCCCTTGATTGGATTGTGTATTCTTGTTTTGCAATTTGGTTTTATGATAGTAAATATCAATTGGGTTTTAGGCTTAATACTCATTTTTGTCATCTTAGAAAATGTTGTCTTCAGAAATATCAAAGGTGCATTGAGTTTGATATATGCTTTACTTCCAGCTTTAGTTACTTTAGGTATAATAACATATTTTGTTGGAGGGTGGGTTTTGGTATATCGGGTTCTTATTCGGTTACTAATAGGTGGTATAGGATTTTCATTATTCTTTTCTCTAACAAATCCATCCGATCTAACTAGAGTACTGGAAAAACTGCATCTTGGTTCCAAGTTAGCCTTGATACCATCTCTAACCCTTACAATAATTCCTCGAATTGCAAAGGATGCAGAAGATACTTTTACAACTCTACGTTTAAGGGGAGAACTCAAAGGTGGATTCTACAGATGGTTACCAAAAGCTCTTGCAATTTTGATAGCATCTATAATCTATAGATCTGAGTTTTTAGCTCAATCACTCTATTTCAAAGGGTTTGGAATTCAAAAACGAACCCATTATAAGAGAGTAAGATTTACTCCCAATGATTTGTTTAGGGTGATAATGTGGGCGATATTTGTAGCATTATTCGTAACTATCTTTTATTTAAATGATGAAAATATAATCCAGCTACCAACATTGTTTTTCTAGACATCTCTTAAGAGGTCAATTACTTCTTCTACTGCCTTGAATATCTCAACAGAAGGTGATTTCATAAATTCGACTGACTTTGCTTGAGCACCGATTAGAAGAAAATCTTTCTCTTTAAATTTGATAAATTCGAATATCTCTGAAAGAGGAATAGCATGACTAGATATGGATTTGATATATGTTGAAATATCAGAAGTTATCAATATTGTTCCAGGAAAAGCACCATAATCAACTGCGTCAATAATTACAACTGCATCATACTTATTTGTGTCTACAATGTCAATCAAGAAGGAGGATATATCTTCCACTTCTTCGGTATAGATGTTATTCGTAAAAATCTTACTCAATTCATCTGCAACAAGCAATCCAAAAGCATCATCTGCTCTATCTCTGTTACCAAAACAAAAAAAAGCTATTCGATTAATATTTTTTCCATTAAAAAAAGAGAGGGGAGGTGACAATTATTGTTTCACCAATTTAACCATATGACAGCTACATGAAATACAAGGATCATATGCTCTAGCTATCATTTCCAGATGAAGTTCAGTATCAGGATGATCTTCAGCTACAAGCTTATCTGCTGCAACTTTGATGTAAGCTTCGACATCATCAAGGAATTGAGCTGTTGGTGTAATAATGTCAGCATTAACCATCTTTCCATCTTTAATCTCATAGGTGTGATAAAGTATTCCTCTTGGAGCTTCTACTGCAGCTGTTGCAGTACCAGATAATACTTCAGGTTTGACTATTTCAGAATCAGGCAAAGTCTTTATTTTCTCTATAAGAATTGGGATTTGTTCAAAAGCCCATAATGCTTCAATTGCTTGGCATAAGTTGTTGTATATTGGGTTAGATTTCCATGATTCGTTGAAGTATTTATCATACTTCTCTTTTGCTTCACCAGTTAATCTATCTCCAATTAAGGACAATCTTGCTAATGCACTAACTGAGAAAGATTTGTCTTGATACATTGATCTCTTAGCATAACTATGAGGAACAACCCTTTCATTTGTTAGTTTTCTATATTCTTCTACCGGGTATTCTTCCCCTGTTGAAATAAGAATAGAATCTCCTTCAAAACCGAATTTGCCATTAGGAGGATTACAACACATGAAAGTTGTATCTCTAACTCCGAAGTCAGGAATTTCAAGAGTAGCCATAAGATCAATAATACCTGAAACCCAAGATTTGTACTCATCAACATTCTCAAGGAATTTATCTAATTCCTCATTTGTTGGAAATCGACCAAAACCTCCTACTTGAGGATTCTCTCCGTGAATTTTTCTCCCCATGAGAAGCTGCATAAGTTCTGTACCATATTTCTTCATAGTAACTGCTTGAACAACAGTTTCCCCATGAGTTGGTAATAATTCTATAGCTGAATTTTTCTTGAAAAAATCAGGGATATCAAGGTAGTATACATGAAGAATGTGCGATTCAATATACTCGCCAAGATGCATCAATTCTCTAAGTAGTTTAACCTTTTCTGGTACTTCTACTTTGAGTGCTTTCTCAATTGCTTTAATTGAAACATATCTGTGTGAAACAGTACATATTGCACAAATACGAGCGACTAAGGAAATGTTTTCTTCGTATGTTTTACCTCTAACTAAAGCTTCGATCATACGTGGTCCTTCAAAGATATCAACGAGCACTTTCTCTACCTTGCCATCTTTGGTATATACTTGAATACCGCCATCTCCCTCAACACGTGAGATAACATCAACACTAATTGTTTTTTCTGCCATTTTAATCGCCTCTTAGAGCTTCTTCAACTCTATTCCCACCGAACATTTTCAGTTTTCTAATTGCATCTTCTTCTGTCAAACCTATTTCTTTGAGTTTGTCAATCATAGCTGGAAAGTTTGCTTCTTCGTAAGAACCAAAACAACCAACACATGAAACATCTAAGCTTGGACAAGTAGCATTGCATCCTGCAGAAGTCACTGGACCTAAACAGAATTTACCGTGTAATAAGAAACAATCGTTTCCTTCATACTTACACTCTACACAAACAGGCATTGGATATTTTTGAGGTTTCAATCCACTAATCAATTTTGTGTAAATAGGTACAAAATTTTCAGCTGATATTGGACATCCTGGGATCATGAAATCAACATCAATGAAATCGCTGATCGGTTGTGCGGGTTTAGGTTGTCCCACAAGATCTAGAAATTCAGGAACTTCTCCGCTCTTACCATAAACATACTTCATTCTTTCTTTGAAAGTTTTTTCATCATCGCCAAGATATTGAATGCCTCCATAACATGCACATGTTCCAAGAGCAACAACAACATCAGCCATCTCACGGATTTCTTTTAATTCTTTTAATTGTTTTTGAGTATTGATACTTCCTTCTATTACAGCAACATCTACTTTTGGAACTTCTTGATGAGATTGTGCCATATGAAAGAATTTGATATCAGCTTGTGTAAAGAAATCAACAGTATGTTCTTCCATATGCAAGATTGCTAGTTGATCTCCAGCACAGCCGGAAAATCCGAATATACCAATTACAGGTTTCTTTTCATCTCTTTTCCACATTTTAAATCAACTCCTTGATATTTTGAACATCATAATAAGTGAATATTGGACCGTCTAAACAGGTATATCTTCCACCAATTGCGCAATGACCGCAATGTCCTTGACCACATTTCATTCTTCTTTCTAAAGTCATTAGAATCTGATCTTTTGGAACATTCAATTTTAACAATTCTTGAATAACAAACTTATACATTACAGGAGGACCACAAATTAGTGCTGTAGTATTTTCAGGGTTTATTTTCTCTTTAAGTAAAGGTATAAGCGTTGTAACGAATCCAACATGATACGGCCATTCTGTTTCTGGTTGAGTATCTACTGCTAAGTAAGTATCAACAATTTTTCTTTGTGCCATAGCCATGAAATCTTCTCTGAACAACATATCTTCTGGAGTTCTTGCACCATTCAAGAAAAATACTTGATTGAAATCTTCTCTTCTATCTTCAGCATAAAGAAGTGTAGATCTTAAAGGTACTGCACCTAATCCTCCAGCTACAATTATAAGATCTCTTCCTTTCAGAGAATCCATATCGAACCCATTTCCGTAAGGTCCTCGTAATTCTAAAGTATCTCCTTCTTTCAGTTTGAATAATGCTTCAGTAAAGGTTCCTACTTTTCTGATTCCGAATTCTATGAAATCTCTTCTTGTAGGTGGTGAAGAGATAGAAAAAGTAGCTTCTCCAACTCCTGGGATTGAGAATATAACAAATTGTCCAGGGTTGAAAATAAATTTACTCTTTGCTTTTTCATCAAGACATCTCATTTTGAAATATCTCGTATCGTGTGTTAAATCTTTCAATCCAATGATTTCAACTGTATTTGATTCATATGTATGGGTCATAAATCACAAGCCTCCTCTGTTTCACACACATCAGTAAATAATGCCTTAGACACGGATACTACGTTTATATCAACAGGACAATAAGTTACACATCTTCCACATCCAACACAACCGGGTTGTCCCCATCTACCAATGTATTCTTTGAGTTTGTGTGTGTAATATAATTTTAATCGATTAGTTCTATTTGGTCTAAAATCATGATTTCCAGCAACCATCGAATAATAAGGTAAAGTACAACTGTCCATCATTCTTTCTCTAATACCTTCTTCAGCATTCATCATTATTGTATCAGATACATTGAAACAGTTACATGTTGGACACACTAAAGAGCATGTACCACATGATAAGCATTTATCACCAAATTCTTCCCATGTATCGGCATCATAGTTTAAAGATATAATGTCAGCCATATATTTGAAACCTGAAATTTCTGATTTAAACATTGAAGACCGATTTTGTTGCCATCGAACGTAATCTCTAATATTTTCATCTGAGATATTTTCAGTAAGAATATCTTCAGCTGCAATTGCAATATCTAGACCTTCATCAGAACCAATCCAAACTATATAATAATCTTTGAGTTCTGTTAAGAACAGATCAAACCCATCCTCAACCATATCTGTACCGGTTGAATGACATACACACTTATCGTCTGGTAAGCATGAATGACCAATCAGGATAATATTCTCTCTTCTTTTTGCATAATAAGGATCTTTGATGTTTCCCAAGTATAGTCTATCGAGAATTTTGACAGCATGAATATCACATGGATGAGCTCCTATGATAATCTTAGTCTCATCTTCAACGAAAACATCTTCTTTACCTTCCTTATTATATCTCAAAGTTTCATACTTTGGGGGAGTAAGGAATTTTTTTAATCCCATTACTGTTCTTTGGAAGTCAAAATCTAAATCTGCATAAGCATTTATCTCTTCAAAATAATATTGCTTCTTCCTTTTAACTGGCCCATAGAGTTTTCCCTTGCTTTTAACTAATTCAATAAATTCTGGGAATTTCTCTTTAGCCATTTTATATGTCTTCATTATTGCTGGGTTTTTGAGAGCAATATAAATCATTTTCTATATATAATGAATAATTATTCATACTTCAACCGATTATCTAAACTATATTATTATATTTAATTGTATTAATGTTTGCTTTATTATTTGTTTGGTTTTCTGATTTGTATAATTCATCTAATAGCAATTTAATCATGTTCAGACAGTTAAACTTAAAGAAGAAATCTTGCAGTTTGAAATAAATTTTAAACGAAAAAAG
>CAZPXJ010000186.1:0-5734 GCA_964590855.1 uncultured archaeon | reverse complement strand
ATGTAGCACAGTTTGAAAAAGCAAGCGACATAGTTCGTCAAGTTTTTCCATTTGTACCTCCTGAAGAAATAGTTATGATTGAAGAGTAAATGGGAAACGCCCATTTTCTTATTCATATTTTATATCTCAAAATCAAACTTGTAAGCAGTTAGGTTGAGTTCATCTCTCATGAAAATCAAGTCTTCTTGAATACTTTCACTAAGTGGAACACCTTGTTCTCTTACTTTCTTTTCTGCATCGTACTCCTTCTCTCCAGCTGTATAGATCCTAATAGCATCAGGAAGTTTATCAGAGTTACGAAGGCCTCTACAGATACTCCCTGTAACAGACTTGAATGTATCAAGCCCCATGAAGAAGGATGGATCAATAGCAATGAAGAAGTGTCCAACTCGGAAATGAGTCTTGTTTCCAGCTTGATCTAATCCTGATAAATCTTTAAGGAACACGCCATCTTGTAGAGCAGCTGAAAGGATTTCAACCACAGCTGAATAGCCATACCCCTTGTGTCCAGATAACTTCTCTCCAGCTCCGCCTAATGCAAGTAAAGCAGCTTTGTTTTCTACAAAATCTTTTAACAACTGAGCAGCATCTGTGCGGGATTCACCTGTCTCTCTGTCGATTACAACGCCTTCAGGTAGAGGAGTATTATCTCTTGCTGCGATTTCTACTTTACCTCTTTGGATAATAGAAGTTGCACAGTCTAGAACAAAGGGAAATTCTTCATCAGTTGGAAAACCAAAAGTAAGAGGATTAGTACCAAGCATAGGTTCTCCTCCAAAAGTTGGTGCAACAGCTGGTCTTGCATTTGTACCAGTTATCCCCAAACACCCCTCCTTTATTGCCATCAGAGGATAGTAACCAGCTATACCATAATGAGTACTGTTACGAACGACAACCATCCCTATACCATACTTCTTAGCTTTTTCAATAGCCATCTCATTAGCTTTGAATGAGATATAATGACCATTACCATGATTACCATCAATAACTGCAGTAGCTGCTTCATCTTTGATTATCTTAAAATCTTTAACAAGATGTTGACCGGCTTTAACTCTAACAAAATAATACTTCAATCGCTGAACACCATGAGAAGTAATACCTCTAAGGTCTGCTTCAATCAAAACATCAGCACTAACTTGAGCTTGTTCTGCAGGGTAACCTAGACCTATGAACACATCTTTCATGAAACCATGAAGTTTTTTATGATCAATATAAGAAATTTCTGTACTCATTTTTATCCACTATTCGCGATAAAACTACAGAAATATAAGACTTCTGTTACGAAGAAAAAGGGTTAAAGGGAGAAAGGAGCATCCCAAGGAACTGCAACAGCTGTTTGTATGTTTATAGGAATCAGAAATCCAAAGTTAACATTTAAACTGATAGTAATTTGTATATCAAAGTCTCCATCATAAACTGCTAGTAAGACAATAAGATAAGTGATTTCAACTATAATGTCATCACTCCACACATCACCTTTAATCACATTACCAAGGTCATTCACTCCACTAGCTAGTAATTCTCCATCTAAAGCAGCAAGGCTAAAATTAGCTCCATAGACTTCTACAGTTATTGTAAGATCTTGGATTGAATACAATCCTTTGTTTTGTATTTCAGCTGGAGTTGTCAATTCTATGAAACCTATGTATCCTTCAACAAAATCAGGGGTAATATCGAAAGCAACTGTGGTTTCCCCAATTGAATAATCAACTTGTAAATATGAGTAGAGTATTGTACCACCAAAAGCAAGAATTCCTAACATAATAGGAATGAAGATAATGAGAAAAATCTTGAGTCCTTTTTTCATGTATTTTATGAGATGGAACAAGATATAAGTTTTCTACTTTAACAAACTAAAGATAAAGCGAAATTACGTAAAAACATTTTTTAGTTTCTCGTCCCAAACACTCTTATGTTCTACATCAAGAAGTTTGATAAACTTCCTAAACACCAATCGTTAATTGAAAGATCAGTTAAGGTTATTACAGAAGATACAAGAGTAGTAGGGTTGTATATAGGTGGTTCCCCAACAGCTGATGAGTATTCGGATATTGATCTAAATATCTATTTTAAGACACAGGAAGATCTTGATAGCTTTAGAAACGATCGAGTAGAAATTGCACAAAAAGTTGGTAAAATCAAAGCTGAATCTATGTCAGGTTTTCCATTCGTTTATGTAGTATTTTATGAGGAAGAAATCAAGATAGATTTTGCTTATAATCTTGTTCCTGCTGAATCTCGTCCTGATAAAATATATTGTGATATCATCTATGATCCAGAAGGATATCTAGAGACAATGATGGAAGAATCAAAGAAATTGAAGTGGGAAGTAGACATTGCAGATTTAACACATCGAGCTAAGCATTATCAGATGGGGATCAGTTACACTGTTAGTAAGATCTGCAGAGGAGAGTTTTGGGATGCTTTAGATTGTATTGACTATTATAGAAAGTATCTTGTTAAATTTGAAGATTCATTTGCTCATAGGAAGCAAGAAAACTATCGGAGACTTGAGAAGAAGCTAGATAAGGAGAGATTGACTATATTAAACAAAACTCTTGTTTCTGAACTCAATCAAGCAGAATTATTCAAATGTATGGATGCGATTTTTGAGTATTTTGACCGCTTCTTAAAATCGCAATTTCAAGAATTGGGAATCTTTCCTGATGAATTTGCTGAAAACATGAGAGAATATTATGAAAGAATGAAAAAGGAAACCCTAGATTCAAAAGATATCTAGAAGATTCCATGAAATCAATAAAGACATTAGAGTAACTGAAATAATAGCCAATAAACTATAAAGAAGTCTCTTGTAAAGTGGTTGAAATCGTTGTATTTTTGAGAATGCTCTTTCGATCTTAACAAAAATTTCATTGCTATCCTCTTGTTTCTCTTCTACAGGTTCTTCAAGTTCTTCGACTTCAATTTCTTCAACCTCAACCTCTTCTTGTTCATCTTTTTGCTGTTCTTCATTCTTCTTTTTTAAACTACTTGGTTTAAATTCAACCCAAGAAATTATAGCAAACAGCACTTGTCCTATAGTGAAAATGGAACCCAATATAAGCAGAATATATGTGCTTCCAAAAATTCCAGGTACTTCTTTTTCCAAGAAAATCACCTCTTCAGATTTAGTATTGAGATAGAAAACATATGGAAGGATTGTTGATGGAAAACCTATGGACCACCATTTGATAATTGTATCTAAACTTTTAGTACTCTCTGAAGTTGTTAGGAATCTGTATAACCCTCTGCTTCCCCAATAAACTAAAGATAGGATGAAGATTATTGAGAAAACAATCGTTATTGTATTAAAATCTTCAAGATGATAGTAAATATAATGTATTTTTTCATACGTCATAGTTGGTCCAACAATATTAGAATGGAAATATGTTACTCGTTCATTCTCATCCCTGAAAAAGATGATAGTATAATCTAAATCACCCGATCGTTCTATGAAATATCCAGGAGCGATTTGGACAAATTCTAAGTTCGCGCCTAAAAGTTTCAGATACTCACCTGTTGAATAAATCTGGATTCCCATTATTGTAACCCAATAGTCTTTAGGAATACGAAACACGCTTGTATACTTCCTTCTAGTTGGAACATATATTCCTGTAAATTCATTCAAATCTTGAGTATAACCTTCCATCGGTGTAACGTTATCGTTTTGGTAAGGGAAGTAGTGTTCTATGAATTGATCGAAAAAATCACCTTTTGCTATTGAACCTTCTCTATTATTGTAAGAGATAAAAACCCCTAAATCATATTCTGGAAAAAGCGCCATTCTACTATGAAAGAACACTGTATCGCCTCCATGACCTATAATATGTTGATCATTTGCATCCATTTCATATAATCCAAAACACATTCCTGGTAAATCAGGATGAGTAGTAAATTGTTCTGATTGCATCAATGTTACAGTGGAGTTTTCTAGAATTTGATTACCGTTAAAAGTGGCGTTATTCAGCATAGCTACCATGAATTTTGACATGTCTCCTGCGGTAGAAGTTATAGCCGCAGCAGGACTAATTGATAAATACTCAAAAAATGCTTCCTCTCTGTTTTCCCCATATCCAGTTGCCATATCAGGTTCAAGGTGGGGTGGTAAAGGTTGCTCAAAGGTTGTATGATTCATTCCAAAAGGATCTAAAATTTCCAGTTGTATATACAGTTCATATGGTAAAGCTGTTAATTCTTCAATAATATAACCAAGTAAGCAATAACCAAAATTAGAATAGGAAAGAAGTTCTCCAGGAGGATTAACTCTGTTTGGAACTTCATTCATAAGAGTTTCTTCTAGATCTGGCATTTCGTATTCAGTTTCAAATACTGATTGTTTTACTGTTTCTTCAAAACCAGCTGTATGAGTTAACAGATGACGAATTGTTATAGGTTCTTCATAGGTATCAGGAATTTGAAATGCAGTCAAGTAAGAATTGACATCTTCTTCTAAATCGATCAATCCATCTTCCATCAGCTGTAAAATAGAAATTGCGATGAATGTCTTTGAAATAGAACCCAATCTGAAGAGAGTAGTATTAGGGTCGACAGGTGTTAAAGCAATATAATCACTAGCTCCATATCCGCCGGATACTAGAATCGAACCATTTCTAACAACGGAATATGTCATACCAACCAAATTGAAGTCACTATATTGTCCTAGGAGAATTTCAAGAATCAAATTCTCCATTTCAATTGGATCATCAAAATCTTGTTGAATCTGAAGAGGATTATTGCTTGGTTCAGTATTCAATAATGCTGGAAAATTGAAAGCAGGCATTTGTTCTTGAGATGCGCTAATATGGGTTCCAGTTATTATAAGACTGAAAAATAATACAACAAAAATAACTGAAGAAATCCTTCTTCGTTTACCAAACTTCTCTTTTACCATGAAAACCACAATTTTATGATAAGCAAAAATTGATTCATACATTAATAAAGATATACAAAAGAAAAATAGCTATAATTGATAGATAGGTTAGATAACTATTTATCCATTTCAAGTTGATTAACTACCCAAGAAAAAGATTCTACGATACCTCTTCCATAGAGAATACTAGCATCGAATACTGCAAAAGTTCTGTCTTGCATTTCTAAATGAAGGCCTAAAAGCTGTATTAGTAATGGTGCTTCAACTGCTCCTTCTAGATCCTGTTTATTAGCTATCACCAAAACTGGAACGGTAGATAATTGAGGATTGTTGAAAACATGACTTTTGAGAATGTCTCTTGCTTCAGGTAAGGATTCAATATCAGCAGAATCAATTACAAAAATTACTGCAGATGTTCCGGGATAATGAGCATCCCATAAAAATCTGAAATCTTGTTGACCAGCAACATCAATTGTGGTTATTTTCCACCCTTCAAACTCTATAGAGTCTATATTTTGGCCTATAGTCGGAATAGTACCATCAACAAATTCCCCATAACGTAGATATTTTGTTAAAGTAGTTTTACCAGCTGCAGCTAATCCTAAGATTAAAACCTTAGCCTTTTTTACTTGTTTTGTTCTTGAAAACAAATTCGCAAACATGCTCATGTTCTGACCCCTTTTACTGAAGAAACAGAATCTGCACGTAAATTTTTGTGAGAACCCCACATACAGTTCTGTTCAAATAATACTATGAACGAAGTATTTAACATTTAGGATTGTCCTAGTACAAATAGCATAAGTAATTTTCAAAAAACAAGTAAAAAAGAATATAGAAACTAGGTATTTTTCTTCATTTCTAATT
>CAZPXJ010000185.1:0-5737 GCA_964590855.1 uncultured archaeon | reverse complement strand
GTAATCTTGATGAGGTACTAAAAGTGAGCTGGTTGGTTGAAACAGCTGCAGCTACAATCATGGGAACATATACTACTCCCTATGAGGTTTCAGATAATTTCAAGATAAGATTCGATAATACCGATTTATACAACAGTGAGGGGTTGACAGTTTTACCTTATGTTACTATTGGTCTTAACCCTGATCTTATTGGGCAGGTTCATGGAGGAGTGCCAATCGATAGTGATGTGATTATTGTTAACAGTAGAGGAGAGATAGTTTACCGTTTGGGAGAAAACACTCTCAATTCAGTTCAAAAATTCCTCAATTCAACTACGATTATCAGCGGTGGTAAAACTTATGGTCCGATGGAGCTATGGAACTTCCAAACTGGTGAAAGAGTAGTCCTTTCAATGCCTTCCGGTCACCATTGTTTAGATTACAATCCCATTACAGAAACGATTATGGTTCTAGAAAACGACTATGATACCAATGAAACCTGGGACGGGAACATCATACTTTATGATAGTCTGCGAGAATATACTTTAGACGGTACTCTCGTTTGGGAGTGGGACGGCCGAGTACATTACCCCTTCAACTCAACAAAACATATGGAATTTGGTTTAAATCTTACCTTTGCTGGAGGTGCAGATTGGATGCATGCTAATTCTTTTGCTTGGGACAAGCAAGATGGTTCTATTTACCTCAACATACGAAATCTCGATACGATAATCAAGATCGATTATAGTTCAAAAACTATCCTTTGGGAAGCAGGAAGATATTCCAATTTTACCTTCTATAACAAAGATGACGTCATAGTTGATGCAATTATGCATTCTCCTCATGGTCTAGAGAAAATAGGTGATAATAGGTTCATCATTTTCGATAATGACCTTTATAATATGTCCAATCCCCAAACCATGAATCTAGAAGGGGCACTAGGTTATTCCCGAATGCTTGAATTCGAAATTGATCCAATGAATGAAACCATGAAAGAAATCTGGTCTTGGGTACCTTCAAATCAGAGCTATTATCTACCTGAATCTGGAGGAGATACTAATAGGCTTCCTAACGGCAATTCAATAGCTATTTTCGGAAATAAAGCTGAAGTACTTAATCTTCGTGATCCAATATATCTAACAGAAGTTACACCAGCGGGTGAGATAGCTTGGGAGTTGATGATTGATGGGGATAACAATACCTATTTCTGGGTGCAGAATTTTGAAAGATTCTACGAAAAACCTGTCATCAACATTCAAGATAGTATATTGGACCTACCTACCGGTGTATTGAATATCAATCTAACTACCTGGGATTGTTATAAGAAGGATTATGATACACAAGGAACTCTCAAAGTAGTTGCTGATGGGGAAGTAATTTACGAGGATGATTTTGTCTTTGAGGCATATTTCAAATCCAACTCTCTAAATATATTCCTGACGGATGTACCTTCAAACGTTAAACAACTTGAAATAATAGTTGAAAATCAAGATGGTGTTCAAGGAGTTGAGGTAATCTTTCACAAAGTAGCATCTATAGGAACTATTCTGGTTAGTACCCTTGTTCCAGTAGGTACAGTTGGAATTCTAGTTGGTACTTACTTCATTCTAAAAAAGAAAAATAAACTTCCAAGTTTTCTTAAAAGAGAGTAAATCGCTCTTTTTTTCTTACCTTCTTAGGAAAAGATTTTTTATTACTTATTCTATAAAAATTACTATGAAGTTTAGAATAAAACTAATCTCTTTTTGGGTTACGTTAATTATGATGCTAAGCTTACCATTCCTTGTTCAATCGAAGGTAGATACATACACCCCAATTGAGATTTCATCACCTCCAATTGACTCTTATGCAGATGAAATTGTAGAGGGACTTTCTTACATTTTATTGAATGGACAAAACGCTCTAGGGGCGCCTGATGCCGTATATGCACAGATATTCCAAGGTTACACCAATGGTCTTCTTACCTTAGATATGGGTAGGTATGAAAAAATTGTTAATGGCACAGGAGATGATTTCACCGTTCATTGTCTATCTGGTGGATACACAATCAAAGCTGGTAGCAATATTCAACAACCCCTAACAACTATCGGTCAAGGGGAGAATACAACAAGTTTTGATTTGTCTTCTGTTGGATTAGAAGAAGCTAGGTATGTTCAAGTTCAATATCGAACAGGTGTCAATGTTTTCTTAGATGCAATCGAAACAATCCATCAAGAGGTTTCTCCCTCAGAATCTATTGACCCTATTATCACTCCAGTTGATGACTTCGAGGTATGGGATAATATTTCAGCTGTTGAATTCACATGGGAAGTTATCGAAGAGAATCCTTGGAATTATAGTATCTCTATCAACGACGAAATTATTACAGAAAATGAATGGTTTGATGCTGAAATAGATTTTTCCTATACTATCAATGGTCCAGAGATTCTTGAAATTACATTGGTTGTCTATGACTTCTTTGGTTCTTCTTCATCAGATACGGTAGTTGTTGAAATAAAAGCAGCAGATGGAGTCTCTGCACTCTCATTAGTGTTTAGTCTAGTAGTGCTATTTGGTGTAACATTTATGCTAAAAAGGAAGAAGTAAACTAATTATTCTTCTTTTTGAATTTTTTCTTTAGATATATTGTTTTTCAGCAAAAAAATGACTAGTTCTTCCACAGTTTCAAAGTTTTCATCAGCTTCAACTCTTTCTGTTAATTCAGCAAAAAGCTCTTCGGGTATTTCCACTTCCTTGGTATCTTTCATATTGATCTCAGCTTCTTTGATTGTAGAGTTTTTTATCAACTACTTTACTCATTTTTTCTTCATTTAACTCGAGTTCTAAGAATTCTCCAATGGTAGAAAGGAATTGATCTGGATCATTTACGATTTCATTATAAGAGAGAGAAAGAATAATAAAATTCGGTCGCAATCTTATCCATTCTTTGATCTGTTTTACGTGACTGCGAAAATAATCAATCATCATCTTTATTTCCTTTTTATGAGGTTTCTTTCCTTCTTCAAGAGCTATCTTTTGCTGAGACTTAACTATCTCATCATAATTTCGTTCCATGAAGATTACCTTGTATTCATACTTTGCTGGGAGATGCTGGATATAGAAAGAAAGTACCTTAACAGCCTTCCCTTCTGCTTTCTCTAACCAGTCAACATTTCCTTCAGGTAATTTAGATGCAAATTCATATTCATAATAGCCATTCGGGTTGTGTTCATCTGGTTCTCGGGTTTTATCCTCAAGAATTTTAACACCTCCAGCTTTGAGCATATGCATCATCATAGATGTTCCAGAACGTGGTAATCCAGATACAATAAATATCATTTTTTCACCTGATTGGATGTTGAGTTTTCTTCAATTTGAAGCAAATAATCATTAACATATAACTCTATTAAACTTTTTTAGATAAAAATGGAAAAACAGCACTATTTTCTGTTTGTTATCTAGGGTTGCTGTAGAATTATTTCATTTCTTCCATGAATACGATTATTTTTCCATACCCTTCTAAATCGTATAATTCATGATGGAATCTGGATAAATCTAAGTCTTTTTCAAATTGGTCTTTGAAAATAACTTCTGCAAATCCTTGTGCTCTTAAGGGATCTAATGGAAACTCATCTTGGTCAATGATACTTCCAAATTTAGGAACTAATGCTTCAGGCACACTATACTTCTCTTTGCTTTGTTTGAACCAGTCAAATATAGCCATAAACACATCATCGTCAACAGGATCTTGAGCAAAAATGAACATTCGACTAACTTTTATCTTTCTCTCTTTATCAACCATATACTGAAGACTCTCATCATCTGCTTCATTATACTCTGGAGCGTTGATTATTTCTTCAACTCTAGCTTTCTCTTTTTCAGCTTTTTCTCTGAAATCCCAATCTTTTGGTGCTATGTCCAATGCTTTATTATAGGCGTCTAATGCTTCTTCGAATTGAACTTGTTTTACCAGTAATACTGCATAATTCAACCATAGATCGGGATTTGTATCCTCAATACTTAGAAGCTTGATAATTACTGATACAGCTTCTTCAAACGCTCCTGCTTTGCTCAATGCTGCAGTTAGTTTTAACCCAGTTATGATATCTTCATTATTGGTTGCTAGTACTTTCTTGTAATAATCAGCTGCTAGTTGATAATCTTGCCTTCTATGTAGATAGATATCACCAAGCTTGGACAGAGCATTAATATTTTCAGGTTCAAATTGAAGTATATTATTGAACTGTTGAATTGCTTCTTCCATATTGCCTATTTTGGCATATAATAGGCCCAAATTGTATATTGCAACAAGATTCTCTTGATCTTTACCAACAACTGCTACATAGAAAACAGTGGTCTCTTCTATCATCTCAAATTTCTGAGCTAAAGAACCAAAGAAGTTCAATGATTCTACTTTTGAGAATTCAACTCTTCCTTCTCGGAGAACATTGGCCACCATCGTAATAAGATCTTGAAGATTTTTTTCTTCTTCTGAATCAAACTTGTATTCCATGAATTTTGGCCAGTTCATTTCTTCCTCTATACCTATTTGTTCGACAAGATAATCTTTCAGGAAATCCATAGATTCATCAAACATTGTACGAGTATAGAATAAAATCTCTTCATCTTGATCTTCACTCTCCAAGCTTTCTACTAATATCTTCAGATTGGAAAAGGAAGTCTGGATTGGTGATCCTGTTACATCATCTAATTCTATTTCTTGTTTTTTCCCGGGTTCAGGTGGAGTTGTAATTTCATCGGCTCTGGGCATTGGTCCAGCTGAAGGCACACCAGGTACAGAAGGCACAGGGGGTGGTCTTGAGCTAGCTGGCATTGGAATGTTGCCTATATCGTTTTCGACGAGTTTGGGAACTAAATCATCCTCTTCTCTACCCAATTCACTTTCATCAAATTGTTCATCAGTTGTTGTTTGAAATGATGCAGGGTGAGGAATAGCTGCAGGTGCTGGAACACCTTCTTCAGCTGAAATAGGCGTTTCTATTTTTTCAAAGTGTTCATCAGTAACTGGTGCTGTAAATTCTTCTGGGGCTATTATTTCCTCTTTCTCAGGAACAAGTATATCTTCCAAAACAGTTTTGATTTTTGTAAGGATTCTAGTAGCTTTCCTACTGACTCCGATTCGTTCAGAAGCAGCGGCTTCATTTATTGCTTGAAGAGCAACTTCAGATTCTCCTGCTAAGATTGCTAAAATATCCAAGCTGTTAAAAATTACCATATCATCAGAATCTGTTTTCACAAGATTAACTAATAAATCAAGAGCAAACATAGCTTCCATATCGTGTTTCTTCAAATCATGAAGAGCGTCAAGTCTGGTGATAGTATGTTTTGATTTGAGATCTTTTTGGAATTGTTTAGCTTCAGATTTGGAGATCATAGCGAATCATTAAGGATATTATATATTAAATCATAAAGAATTAAGTCTTTAAGATTTGCGATAGTAAAACAGAAAGAGAAATAAGAAGAAAAAGAGAAAAAAACTAAAGATTCATTTTCAGATGAGAATTAACATAATTGCAATGTTCTCTCAAAGTGGTTGAAGGAGTGCGGAGATAGCGAGAAATCTCTTCTTTGGTGATGAGTGGTTGTCCGATGTATCGCTGACCTACCATATTTGTTGCTAGGAATATGCAACTTACGGCAAATACGGAAGGTTTTCGCCCGTTGCCCTTAATTTCGCATAATTTGTTAGCTATTCTTTGTATAGTTGTAGACATTTTCTCAAATCCGAGTTCATCCTCAGGATGAACGTTTTCCAGAC
>CAZPXJ010000184.1:0-5829 GCA_964590855.1 uncultured archaeon | reverse complement strand
AAACAGAGCACTGCGATCAGCAAGGGCAGGCATAATCTTCGAGTTGGTTCATATCCAAAAAATACAGAGTAAGATTGTATGTTATTTTTGCTAATATGAAATATCTGTCATGTTTGATAGCTATTTTTTCACCTTTTTTATAGTATTTTAATGCTAAAGTATAATCTCCTTTGAGCTGGTAAATTTCTGCTATATTATTTAACACATCACAGATATTGTCTACTCTGTTTTCTTGTTCATAAAATTCTAGACATTCAAGATAATTTTGCAAAGCAGTATCAAGATCCCCTTTCAGAACTAGGATAACTGCTAGTTTCTCTCTAGTCCAAGCTACACTTTCTTTGATGTTTTTCTCTTCATAGAACATAACAGCTTGATTCAAAAAACGAAGAGCTTTATTCAACTCTCCTTTCTTGATGTAAAGATTGTTTAAGGCAAATTGAATTAGATAATAAGGTCGTTCATAATCTAACTCCTTAGATAAAGATAAACCTTCATGGAGATATGCTAAAGCTTGATCATAATCCATGGTAGAGATATAAAGCTGTCCAATGTTATACAATAACAGGATTAAACCATGCTTATCTCCAATTTGCCTCTTTAGTGAAATAGATTTCTCTAAGTGCTCTAATGCTTCTTCTCCTTCATCCCTTTGAAAGAGTAAAATAGCTAAAGAATTGTAGATTTTTGAGATAGTTAGTTTGGCATCTATTTCTTCATTTAGTTTTAGTGCTTGTTTTAGTAATTTTAGAGCTTGTTCAGAATCAGTAGCTGAAAGAAACAAACCTTTTAAAAATATTGTATAGGCTATTCCAGCTTTATTTTCTAACCTTTTCCAAATAGCATGAGCTTTTTCAACAAATTCAACAGCTTCCTCTCTTTTACCCATTTCAGATAAAGAACCTGACATTCTCTCAAGAGTCAAAGCTTTACCATACTCATAATCAGTCTCATCACATAATTTCAAACTTAACTCTAATACTTCATGGAGTCTATTAGTATAACCATAAATGTTTGAAATCATACAAGACTTCAGAACCAACAGATCTATCCTTCTATGTGTGAGTTGATTTGTATCATCCTTTTGAATCTTCTTAATTAGTTCCTCTGCCTCTTCTACTAGCTTCAAACCTTGGTTTGTTTTTCCAAAAATGAAAAGGTTCTCAATTTTACTGAGATATAAATCTAATCTCTGATAATCATTTCCTTCTTTTAATACACTTTCTTCGATATCATCTAAAACATTCATTGACTGAAAGTACCTATCTGACTTAGTGAGAGCAATAGCATTGAGAATCTGATAATTTATCCTCATCTTTTTAGAAATAGTCTTTGAATCTAAGAAACTTTCAATTCTCTTTAGAGCGGAGCTTCTCTCACCTATTCTAATACTCTTCTTGATTTCTTGGATCATTTCGAGGTCAGAATCAGTCATGTTTGTTTCCTCTATCAGAATCAATATAGAAAAGACATAGTTTTAACTCTTTCCAAGTTTTGTAAATTTCCATATTTTGCTAGTTGAAGTCAATTTAATTCTAATGATTGAAATATTGGCTAGAACTTCATTAATTCATTAGATGAACATCTTAAGCGACACAAAGGCTAAAAGCTAAAGAGAGTGAAGTAGAAGCAAATAAAGCAAAAAAGATACTGAATGTCCTCTTGTTATACAATATTATACAAAAATAGGTAAGAAGTGATTCAATCCTATCTATTTCCCATTAGCTTTTACAAATTCTAATAGGTTTAAGATAATTCTTGAATCTGATTCTGGTAAAATAACTAGTTTTTCTATCCCTTCTCTACCCTTGATAGTAATTTCAAGTCTGCCATCAGGATTAGCTTCATAGGTTTCTAATGCAATAATAGGTCTTGCATAAGTTGTTCCACCAGGTATTTTAACAAATAATCTCTTGTTAGAAATCCAAAGTGTACCGTTTTGACCTATCAGAGGACCTACTACATCACGGATTGAGTCTATATATAGTATCTTTTCTCCTTCAAGCTCTTGAATATCATTCATTTCTGTAGTTAAAGATCTATTAACCGCAGATAATGCCATCAACTGATCTATTGCTAAAGAGAATAAGGGGTCCTCAATAGATACGAATTGCACTCTGTCTACTTTATCCATTAACGCAATCATTCTATGTCTTTGAAATGCTACAAGTGTATCTGATTCACCACCTGTAATATAGAAGTTATATTTTGTTCCTTTAAAGAACCTATTAAACAGAGTATCATCGCTAGCAAAAATGTAGATATAATCTTCAGTTCTCATTTCTTCTGTAAAATTTCCTACCGAGTGAAAACCATATTCATGTGCTCCACCAGCTGTTTCATACAATCTCTCTAACGCATCAGATAGACTAGTTGATGCTTCACTAAATTGCTTAGTAAACTCCTTAAACTTCTTAATAGGTTTATCAGCAAAGTAAATAGATGCCCCTTTTTCTGACTTAGAATCTTCATCTTTACCTACGAAACCTTTATTGTAAAGTTCATCTAAAACACCATAGATTTTAGCTTGAGGTATATTGGCGGCTTTAGCTAATTCAGGAGCACTTGCTTTACCTAGTTTAACTATTTCTATAAATGCTTTTGATTCGTATTCAGAGAAACCTAATAGTTTTAGTTTATCTACTAAATCACTTTGCTTTGACATTCTAATTTATCTAATCAGTCTTTGTTTATAAAGTCTTTGATTTACCACCGCGGTAGTTACAAAACCGAACATTTATATAGTTCGGTGAATTACCACTATAGTAGTAACAAACTAACCGAGTGAAAACAACTCTCTCGAGAGTTTAAAACAATCACTCTCACGGTGGTAAAAAAAATGTCAAAATCAAGAATAAGATACATGAACGGGCTGGTTGTTGTAGCGATAGTATTTATCAGCTTATCAGTCGTACCAGTAGGCGTTTTATCAGGAGTAATCTTTAGTGAAGGTGGATATAGTAAGCATGAGATTACTGTTAATGCAAATAGTACAGAAACAATCCATATGCAAGTAATAGGAGATTTAATGTTTTACTATGATGTAGATATGTACCCAATTTCAACAAGTGATATAGAGATTTATCTCTTAACAGATGGTCAGTATACAACTTGGAGCGGATCTAACTCTACACCTGAAGATTATGTACTAACTACTAAAGGAGATTTACCTTTTAGATGGATACAAGCTAATGGAGAAGATCATTATCTAGTTATTTACAATAATGATGACACTTATAGTTTAGATATGGAACTTCATTATGTAACAGCCGATAGAGCTAAAGTAATTGCTTTATTATCAGTTGGAATATTCTTCTGCCTCTGGGTAACTATTATGGTGCTGTACACTTTAGGATATCTTCTTAAGGTATTAATTTTCATACCTATCTTTGGTTTAAGATATACCAATGGAGATAGCAGAAGAAGAGATAGAAACTATGATTATGAATATAGATCTCCTCGAGCTTCTCGTGCCCCCTCAGCTCCCGCAGCCCCAGCTGCACCTGCAGCCCCTGCAGCTAAAGCCGCAACTTCAGCAAGAGCCGCACCAGCAGCTCCCGCAGCTAGATCATTACCAAGAGCTCCTCCTGCACCTATTCCAGTTGGACCTGCAGCACAGAACATCTCTGAGCACTTCGTAGTTGCTGGACAAACCAGAGAATATCCTCAAGATGATTTCAAGAGATTTTGGATGAAAACTTGGGATGGATCAGGAATAGCTGAGAAAGTTCTAGTTATACTCGCCTTATTCTTCCTCCTAACTGGTGCAGTAACAGTTACCTGGTATGTATTAATCGTCTTCCCAATAACCTTAGTCGGAATTGCAATAATAGTATTCTTCACCAACCGCAATCGTCGAGAAAAACTGGTTAGATTAGTCGAAAGTCATGGTGCTATCTATATCAGTGATGCTGCAAGAATACTAAGAACATCCACTGAATTCATCAGAATGGATGCATGGAAGATTGTAAACCTTGGATTAGCCCCCTTAGCATTTGATACACAACACCATATCCTCTTTGACGTCACTAAAGTTGATCCATCCAAGGCTGGTAAAATGTCTCCCCAAGCAGAGAAAATTCATGCTGAATTAGTATCTGAAGTCACTAAGCAAGACAAACAAGAACAAACAGAAGTAAAGAAAGTAGTAGAAGTTGTTTCAGGCGAAGAAGTTAAATGCCCATTCTGTGACAGTAATAACCCCCCTGACTCTTCATTCTGCATTAAATGTGGCGCAAGCCTTAAACCTGCAAAATAACTTCCTACTTTTTTCTTCACCTTTTCATTTTTTTTACAAAAACTAATTTTTCAGCAAATGTTAAATAGTATATATCAAATTTTGGTGAGTTGATGTAATATCATGAATCAAGAAAGTTCTTCTCCATATTCCTCTGTAGAAAAAATGAATACCGCTGGAAATCTATTTATCATATCTGGGATAATAACGTTTTTCTTTAACACTCTTAGTTTATTTCTGTATTTACCAGTTCTGCAGATAATAAGTGGAATAGTATTCGTAGTCTCATTTGTGGTATTAATATTATCGATGGATAGTTTAACAGTTTTAGTACCTTTCGTGGCAGAAGATGTAAAAAAAACTACAAAAACATTGATAGTTTTTCTTGTAATAGAATTTTGTACAATATTTTTCGTATTAGCAACTTTTAAAGTGATGATTGTTATAGTAGGAATGGCTTCTCTAGCTCTTAGAGTTCTAAGTTTTACATTTTTAAACAATACCTTTAAACGATTGGGTCAAGAAATGGAATCTATAATGTTTCAAATTTATGCTTGGTTTGGTATAATTGCATTTATAGCATTAATTGTTACAGCTTTTACGTTAAATGTTAATTTGATTATTGCTGTTGGTCTTATTGTACTAATAGGTGGAAATGCTATTACAATCGGTGTAGGAACGAAGTTACGATTTAATGCACAGAAAATTGCAGAGCTCCAAACAACATCAATTGCAGAGTCTGTAGGTCAATCAGATGGTCAACAAGTTAAAGTTAGTCAAACTCAGAAACCCTCAGCTCCTTCTGACTCCTATTGTTTTAATTGTGGAGCAATTATCAAGGAAGCAGATATGAATTTTTGTTCGAACTGTGGTGCAAGCCTCAAACCTGCAAAATAACGCTCTCACTTTTTCTACTAAATCTTCAGCAATTCTAGATTGTACATAATGATTTTAAGGCGAGAAGAAAAGTAAATGAAATCACCTAAAATGACTTTGTAGATGATTGTTGTTTTTATCTAATATGTAGATTTGGACAGGTTATAAAGTTTTGATCTCTTATCTCTCGATCTAATGGTTCCATAAAGGATTGATCTACAAGCTTACCTTTAGTATTATAGAACCTCCACCAGATACAAGTTTTGAGTTTAGGAATAATCTTTTCTTCGATGAATTTTTCCTTTTCATCGGAATCTACCATTAATTCTTTGTAATCCTCTTGATCTTCTTCCGTTAAGAAGAGATAATAGTTCTTGATATCATCAGCAAGAATCTGCTGTTTAACAGTAAATAACCATTCCTCAAATCGTATTTTTTCATCTTCAGACATTATTCTTTGGTTAGGTGGTACATAAGTTACCCCATACCCCCTAGCCGTTTCCCCTTCTTCATCTTTTTCGATTTTGTAATCAGTCTTATTACGCAAGTGATCAAAGTAGTTGATAGGACCTTTACCTGATACACCTATGCACATATACTCTGTACTCTTCCATAGTGATCGTTGATACATATGATCATGCCCAAAGACTGCAGCACTAACACCATACTCATCAAACAAAGGTGTAAGACAAGATTGAGCGACTGAATCAGAATTG
>CAZPXJ010000183.1:4020-5841 GCA_964590855.1 uncultured archaeon | reverse complement strand
CCATAGATTTCCAAGTAATGGTTACAATAGAGTTCACCTAAAAGTTTGTGAATCTGATATGGCGTATCCAAGGTTAAGCTGATAGTACCTTCACGAAATGGTATCTCTGCATGACTTCCATAGACTGAACATCCAGATCCTGCAAAAATGAATCGCTTGGGTTCGGTTAATCGTGCATATTCTAGGACCTTGAGTAACCCAAGACCGTTGACCATGAGGTCACTCTCTGGGTGATCGATACTATTTTGATTAGCAAAGTGTGCTGCAAGATGAAAGACATAGTCAGGTTTGCTGTAGAAGACCTGCTTGAGTTTCTGTTCGTCTAGTATACTGCCTTCTATGACTTGCAGCTTGTTATGCTTGGGTAAGTTCCAGGGGTATGATGCTGAAAAATCATCTAGGACGATTATTCTTTTGGGATTAACTTTCAGGAGCGTTCGTACTAGGTTACTCCCGATGCAACCGGCGCCCCCATTGATTAGAATAGTAGTGTCATTGTAATGTGTCAGGACTTTGTTTGATTCCAATTACTGCACCCTCTTTATACTCGGTAGGTCTGTTTGAACCATTCCACGGTCCGTTTTATACCTTCATCAAGTGTAGTCGTCATATTGTGACCCAGTTGGTCCTTTGCTTTGGTGGAATCAGCAATCTTGAAGCGCGTAGTGAATGGTTCCTCATCCTTGTATGTGACAAGTGATGGGTCCGCCCTGGTATGCTTCAGTATTATCTCAGCAAGTTCCTCAATGGTGTATTGTTTTTCACTACCAAGATTGTAGATCTCACCGGGAGTAAAATTGTCGATTATATTCGCAAAGGTCTTAGCTATATCCCCTACGTATTCAAAGGTCCTCTTGTGGCCCTTATGCACGGTTATGGGCATCCCATGTAGAAGACGATAAATGAAGACAGGAACCACTCCTCTGAAGGGATTATAATGCTCATGTGGGACGAACACGTTGAACAGACGGACAATAACACTTTCAGTTCCAGTACCACCGTTTCCCACCTTGCTGCCTCGGTGGTTCACCCATTTCGATAGAGCGTAGTCATTCATCTGACGGATGGGTATCTTCTCCATTATATCCTCAGCCATGACTCCATCATAGTCACCATAGACCTCCGCACTACCAAAGAAAATCATCTTGAAACCAAATTCCTTCTGCACTTGCAAGAGATTTTTTGTTCCGACTGCATTTGTCTGCCAGAGATTTTCATAATGAGCCTCTCCATTCCATCGGCCATACTCAGCTGCAGCATGATAGACATAATCAACTTCAATTTCTCTGAATAATCGTTCTACTTGTCTATAATTCCCGACATCACAGCGAATGAACTGAGAATCGATTGAGTGGATGATATCACTTCTCCATGTATCATAACCTCGGGTTCTTAGCTCGTTAACGAGATTTGTACCAATAAAACCCTGACCACCTGTAACCAGTATTTTTACCACTCGAAAGTCACGCCCATGAAGGAGATTGTGTTTTAGCTAGTAACAAATCAAAGACTGTCTTCGTCAACATAAAAAAGTGTCGTATTAAAAATCAAGCAAAAAACCATGAACAAATCAAGAAGAAAATGATAGAAGAGAGGACTCCGAATGGTGAAATTAAAAAGGAGAAACTTGGATAGAAAAAAAGTCAAGAGTATGAACTGAAGTTTCATATTTAAAACCCCCATATTTCACAAAGTCAGATTCAAACATGGACTGATATGTTAAAAATAATTTAGCCGAGCACCTGATCGTTGATTTCTCCATTTTTAAGAAGAAGGATATCATTGAGATAGGATGTATCCCCAAAGGTGAAATTTATTTTA
>CAZPXJ010000183.1:0-4010 GCA_964590855.1 uncultured archaeon | reverse complement strand
CTAAGTCAAGGTAGACGTATTAGAATAGACTCATTAATTGAAGAATATAAAAAACAACAGCTTCTTCTTGAACTTGATCATGTACAGCATTTCAATCAGAAAGCTGAGGATTTATAGTTTCCATCAGAAACATTTGATATTAAACTTTGTTTCAATGGGCTAAATCATGTTAAAGCTATAAATCGAGTTTTAGAAGAGATATATAGAGTTCTAAAACCAGGATGATTATTCCTCCCTAAATGTTCATACATTTGAACGATACTCAACAAAACTTGTTCCATGGATTTTTCAGAAGATAGACCCAACACATCCATATCATTTCTCAAAAAAAAACTATTCTTCGAAGAATTGAGCAAGCTGGATTTATTATCGACTTAATCAATCTTCAACTTTTAGGACTAAATCGTGGGAATATTTTATTCAGGACAGCTGCTAATCTCATAGTTAGAATTCTTTGGTTAGAAGCTAGGAAATAATACATAAAAATATAACAACTCTTTTTACCAAGCTAAATTTGTTAATCAAAGATGAATCTAAAAAGAGGGCCTACATATGCATATATTCTTCGGACAGAATCCTCTGAAAAGAATGCAAGAGATACTTCACGGAGATCATCTTTTGTTATGACCCCAAGTCTTCCATAAGCTACTATAGATAGAAGTAAGAATAATGGAATACCAATTAACCAGTGAATATTAAGAATAATGAGAAAGACAGCAGGTAAAAGGAGAATTGTGATTGCTTTTAAATATCGACCCCATTCAAAATTAAAACCAGTTCTATTGGCAGATCCAATAACTGCTATTAATGCGAATACTTGCCCAAGTGTGAAAGCGATTGCCGCCCCAATTCCTGATAATGATATTACAAGTGGTGAGTACATTATGAGTCTAGATATGTTCATGACCAAACCAATCATTGCTACATGTCTGTATTTTCCAGCAGCGTATGCATGACTGAAATAGCCAGAAACAATGGTCGATAATATAGCTCCAATTAGGAGAAGCCCTAACATAGGTCCTGCTTTAATAAATTCAGAACCTAGAAATAAAAATGGGAGATATGAGTAGATGATCAACACAGATGCGAGTGGAGCAGTAATTGCTAAGGAGAGTCGTATTGCATCTAATGCAGCTTGTGATCTACCTCTTTTAATGCTACTCAAATAAGGGAACATGAGACCCAATATACTACCTGGCAATGTATAGAATATCGAACTGATAGCAAATGCGAGAAAGTAGTAACCAGTTTCAGCACCACCTACAAGTCCAAATATTATAAGCACACCAGACGATTCTCCTATTGTTGCTAAGACTCTAGGAATCCATGATGCGGTTCCGGCTTCAAGAAGGGATTTCAGCCTTGTTTTATCTAATAAGACACCAGTTCCACTCTTATTCACATTTTTGTAAGCCCCCGTGAACAAGACTATACCATGTACAACATAGAAGGCACTTATACTCACAAATAGGCCCATGAAACCTAAACCAAAAGAGAGTAGTACGAAACACAAGACAGTTTTTGCGAAAGAAGCCAATATCTGAGCCAAGGTCATTATATCAGCACGTATTAACGCCATGAATAGCGAGTTAAAGAGAGGTATCCAAAAACCCAAGAGAAGAAGTAAGGCAACCAGGATGGTTTCTTGTTGTATTATGCTGCCAAATCCAAGAGAAGGAACGATTATGAAGAACAAGATAATAGGCACATTGACAACTATCAGCGTGCTTAATCCAGTAAGAAAGTAGGAGGTTATCTTCTCAGAATCATCTTCTCCTTTCGCAATACCAACATATCTTTGAAGACCTGCAGGAATTCCGAGGGTCGAAATGGTAATAAAAATACTTAGCAAAGAAATGATTGAAGCTGCATACCCAATGATATCAACTGATACGAAGCTGGACGCAATTACCCAGAATAGAAAGTTTAGAACACTCGAAATGCTGGACCCGGCAAAAAGCCAAATGCCACCCTTAAACACCTTGCCAATTCCCAAGAAAACAAACAACCCCCTATTGAATCACTTTATATTAATCTCCTTGTGATTATCCCTGTAAAGACGCCTGAGAAATGTACCAAGGATTGTTTTAGAAGTTTGGTACATATCCAGAAGCCGCCATAGCTTTTTTCGTGATGCCAACGCGTGTCCAATATATGAGTCAAGTGCAAGCAAGCGGCTTGTAAGATCCGGTTCAGGATAACCACTCAAACTAAATTCAGGATGGAAGTCCTTTAAGAAACGTGAGAAATATATTCTTGCGAGGAGGGTATTTGCTTTGAGGTTAACCAAACCAGTTTGATGTTTCACAAGTTCTCTCTTGTCAATGGATTTGACACTAATGATTCCCCTTCGTATGGTTTCATCAATCATTTCTTGACCAAGCTTAGTTCTCGAGATTATTATGGAATGACCTTCATGTGATTTGCTTGATTGTACCCATGAATCTCCACAAGAAATGTCACACATCTCATTGAAACCATCATGACAGATTAGACACCTGTGTGTTGTAAAATATTGGAACAATCCTCGCCAATAGCCGGGATATGAAATTGATGAGGTCTTTATTGGCTCCTGACTTAAACTCTCGATAATCAGAGCTCCAGGCCATCTACCACCACGATATTCTAATTTATCAATAAACTGCGAGTCAAAACCATAACGTTGGAGTAGATTCAATGTACCCAAGAAGCTGGGCATTCCTCCACATAACAAACCGATTCGTAATTTAATCAATCGGTTAAATTGTACATTGTGCCTCATAAGGGATGAAATAGCATACATATGACAAGGTAAACCAACAATAGCATAGCTCAACTCATTATCGAGATCTTTGAATATCTCTCCGATGGTTGTTGGGCAATATTTTGAACCTACAGAAGAAAGAACATCATCTCGGTTATAGGCTACAAAGGTTTCAGAGTGTGGTGGATTTCCAGGATTAATGCGCGTTAGGATAGCTCCATCAACAAAATTCTGTTTTAAAGCATGAATGACTAATGATGTGACAATTCCCCCAGATGTACAAATGGATTGCAGGGTTTTGTCAGTTGTTTGACCGATATATGATTGATATCTAGTGGGATCATCCATGTCGTCCCAGGGTCTAATGGTTCTATAGTCGGAAGAGTATCCATAACAGACCTGAAGACATTTTCCACATCGTACACAACGGGTTGGATTGACTCTCGGAATTGAAAGACCCAATGACGGACTATACTTCATCCTTATTGCATCATGTGGACAAATAACACTGCAAAAGGCACAACCTATGCAAAAATCAGAACTAACTATATCAGATACATTGATGACACCTATCTTTTCATTCAAACACTCGTCATCTCCAGCCACTTTCAACCTAAGCCATTGATTATTTGCTCAATTGCGATTTAAAACTCTCCTTAAGAGATCTCCATTTGAGAGAGCTCTTCGTCTCACTGAAGTAGAGATTGATGATAGTTCAATTCGGACTGCGTCTGCATTTTCCAATAAATCAAGAATTAAGCGAACCAGATTTTCAGATTGCAATTGCTCTATATTCACAATCCATTTACTTTGGTTGAAAAGACTACCAATTAATCCATCAGCTCTACTGTCTCCTTTCCGTGAGATTACACATGCAGGTACACATAACGAGAGAGCTGCTATGGCAGAATGGATTCGTGCTCCAATGAGGATATCTAATTGTCCAATCAATCCTTTGAGTTCTTCAGTAGAATATTCATTCATAATTACTCGTGTTTTTTCCCGATGCGTCATAGCAGCTTGGATATCAGAATGAACAATTCGATCATCAGTCGATTTCGCATGGTTAACTGAGTGCGGTAGGAAAATCAGATTAGCGTGAGTTCGCTTCACTACTTCGTCCAATGACTTTGAGAACTCCTTGATGGCTTTTCTATAGCAACCAGTTTCAATGCTTGAAACTCCTTGAAATGCAGACATAACTTCATGAGTCATAGTGACTCCAATTAGGGGATATCCAGTATGCGAAATGCTTTCGCTCCTCATT
>CAZPXJ010000182.1:0-5859 GCA_964590855.1 uncultured archaeon | reverse complement strand
TCTAAATACTAGTTTCCAAGTCAAATTTGCCACCTTTGTTTTCACCCTACTAATCTCGTAATTGATTTATAAACTGATGAATTACTTTCTCGACTTTATAAATGAATTTATTTTTTAGCTTCGAAAACGAAAAACTATAAGTTTTTAAAGACAAGATGTTCCTCTAAATTAGGTGATTACATGGGTCACGGATCGCTTCAAAAAGCAGGAAAAGTTCGAAAACAAACCCCCAAAGTTTCAGCAAAAGAAAGACATAGTGCTATCCCAAGAAGGGGATTTAGAAATAAATATGTTAAAAGAGTAATTTTAGGTAAGTTTGCTGGACAACCTGCAAGTATGGGTTCAAAACGACGTGGCAAGTAATAACCTTTTATCATTTTTACACTGTTTTACAATGAATGACAGAGATAAGGCATTACTGGAAATAAAGGAAAAATTGCTTGTATTAGACGAACCTACAAGAAAAATCCTTAACCAAACTAAACGCGATGTGTCTAAGACGTATCATCTGAAAGATTTTCCGAAAAATAGTGAGATATTAGCTATATGTGATTCTGAAGAGAGACAACAGCTGTTACCAGTCTTAATGAAAAGAGTTGTTCGGACACTTTCTGGTGTTGCAATTGTTGCTGTAATGACAAGACCTTGGGCTTGTCCTCATGGTAAATGTATCATGTGTCCTGGTGGTCCTGATAAAGATAGACCTCAAAGTTATACGGGATTTGAACCTACAACTCTTCGAGGTATACGTAATGATTATGACCCTTATTTACAAGCTGAGGAAAGAGTAAAACAGCTGAATGCAATAGGCCACTCAACAGAAAAAATAGACGCTATTATAATGGGTGGAACTTTTACAAATCAACCTATAGAATATCAGCAATGGTTCATTAGAAGGCTATTTGATGCTTTTAATGAAGTAGATTCAAAAACCATTGAAGAGGCACATAAGATTAATGAAACTGCAAAACATAGGTGTGTTGGTTTAACGGCAGAGACAAGACCCGATCAAATTAACCATGAGAAGATTGATTATTTGCTGGATTATGGTGTAACTAGAATCGAGGTGGGTGTTCAGACAGTTTTTGATGATGTCTATGAAAAAATGCAACGTGGACACACTACAGCAGATACAATCAAGGCTTTCCAATTTATCAGAGATTCAGGCTTGAAATTAACCGCACATATGATGCCTGGTCTTCCTGGATCTTCAATAGCTAAAGATATCGAATCTTTTGATATTCTCTTTAATACAAGTGATTACCGTCCTGATGAAATCAAAATATATCCAACAATGGTTATACCAGGTACTAAATTACATGAAGACTATTTAGCTGGTGACTATGTAGCTCTGACAAATGAATCTACAGCCAAATTAATAGCTAAAGTCAAAGAAACTGTCCCTCCTTATGTCAGAATAAAAAGAGTCTTACGAGATATCCCCGCACATCAGATAGTTGCAGGTCCAAACAAGAGTGATCTCAGATTAGACATCCTTTCTATTCTGGAACAAGAAGGTAAAAAGTGTAGATGTATACGCTGTCGAGAAGTTGGGCATTTTGTATATAAAAAAGAACAAGATATTAGTTCAGCTGATATCGAGTTTCTTCATCGTACTTATGATGCCAGTAAAGGTAAAGAGCATTTTCTCTCCTTTGAAGATACAAAGAATGATGTAATTATTGGCTTTTTAAGATTAAGGGAATTAAGTGATAATTTGGTAAGACTTGAGTTCAAAGAACAACCAACAATCGTTGTAAGAGAATTACATGTTTATGGAGAACTAATAGGTTTAAGATCTATCCTTAAAAGCGATCTTTCATGGCAACACAAGGGATATGGTAAAGACCTTCTTTCAAAAGCCGAGAATATAGGTAAAGAGAATGATTATACTAAAATTTCTGTAATCTCAGGGATAGGCGTTCGGGAGTATTATAGGAAACTAGGATACAAGTCAGATGGCCCCTATATGTCTAAAATTCTCTAATTTTGAGGTTTGAAGTTTGAAATGTGCTAAAAGCTAAACTTATATTGGTTTATTCATTGTTTTAGCTAAAGCAAGCTCATGTGTTTGAAATGGTCCAGAAGGAAAAATCAACCATTCTAGCAAAAATAGAACTAATACTAAATACTTCAGGGTATAGTATTGTTCAACTTTCTCAAGAAAGTAAAGCTTGCTTTGATATCATTGCAAAGAAAAGAGATCAACTTATCATCATCAAGATTGAACCTTATATTGACAACTTCAGTCGAGATAATTCCTATGAATTGAAAAATATCGCTTCTTTCATTAATGCTTCTCCAATGATTATTGGTGAGAGAGGAAGAAGGTTTTCCGAAATTAATGATGGCTTAGTGTTGCTAAGATATGGTATACCAGTTGTGAGTACTGAGACTTTCCGTAATTTAATTGTTTATGGAGCTCCACCAATTATTTACTGTAGTAAAGGTGGATATTTCGTTCAAATTGATCGCAAAAAATTAAGACAAGCTAGAATAGAGAAGAACCTCAGTTATGCGGATTTAGCTCATCTTGTAGGTACTGTTGAAACTGAAACTGGTGAGAAAGTGAGTGTATCTAGAAGAACAATCTATGAGTATGAACATTCAATAAATCCGCCACCTATGACAGCTGCTATACTCGAAGAAGTGCTAGAAACCCCAATCTCTCAAGGGATAAAAATCTTCAATTTAGACATAGAGAGAGAAGAAAGACCTTCTTATTCAATAGAAAATCTTTCAACATTCAAAGAAGAGGTATCTGAAGTTCTGGAAGATTTAGGGTTTATCAGTCAGTTTTGGACTCGTCAATCTCCCTTTGATGCTTTTGGTGAGCAGAAGAAATTAGACATTCACAGTGGTTTGAATATCTTGATTTGTGTTGATGAGTCTCCACAGAAAAAAGTCATGGAGAGAGCTTCCATTACTCAGAATATTGCTTCATTAACAAAGAGAAGAGCAATAATAATTGTTGATGATCTCGACAAAGATGTTAATCAAAATGTACCAACTTTTACAGTTGAAGAACTGAATCAGATGAAAGAAGCATTTGATTTTGTAAAAAACTGGGTTAAGAAATATTCGGATTTAAAAGAAAGTTAAGTTGGGAAAAATTATTTTTTCCCTACTATCATGATGTGATCTTTTTCATATGGTTCTAAATCAACTGTTTCTAAAACAGTTAAACCATACGATTCTAACTTTGCAATCACTTCTTTGAAGATTACTTCTGGTTCTTTAGTTACATCAATACTTCTTGATTTAACAGCTAAAAAGAAATAACCTCCATCTTTTAGAAATGTACTAACATTAGTTTCTAAGATTTCTGCTTGTGAAGGTTGAGCAACATCTTCGTAAACTATATCCACTTGTGGAACAATCATACTATATTCTTCTGGAAATCTGGCATCAGCATGAATCGGAATTATATTCTTTCTTGTTTCAGATACTGTAACTAAGTCTCTTAACGATCTAGCGGAGAATTCCACTGAATAGATTGCACCTGTTTCGCCTATAATATCTGAAACATGTGATACAGTTGTTCCTGAAGCTGCACCTAAGTATAGAATCTTTGATTTTTCTTCAAATGGGAAGTTTTGCATTTTATTGAAAACTGCTGCACCTAACTTGCTTTTGTAGGGATCAAAAGTTCTGTATTCCACTCCACCTTGTTCAACAAGTCTTTCAGTGTATACCTTTTTACCTGGAATTGCATTTTTTGTTGCTAGTCTTACGTTACCATCTCTGAAAGTAATCCAGAAAAGATTGTTAAAATTATGATTTTTTATTTCTGCCATTAGTATCGCCTCTTCTTTTGGGGATATTTACCTTTTTTAGGTGGATATTGCTTTTGCCCTCCTTTAGGTGGTTTTGACCTTTGTTGTCCTGACCTTTGAGGTTGTTGGCTCCTATCAATTGGCGGTTTCTTCCCTTCTGGCGGTTCTCTATATTTCTGTCTGATCTCCTCTATCTTCTGATCTACTTCTCTCTTGAGTTGATCGCCCATGAACTCACCTTGAAACGCATCTACTCTTGCAGCAATTGTTAATCTTCCCGCAATTGCTCTAGAGATGTTTCCTCGTTGCCACCAAGGACAACTGTGGAGTTCGGGCATTTGATAGATAATACCATGTTTGGGTGGTTTTGCACCTGTTTTTAAAGCACGGAAGAGCGCTTTTTCTGCACCAAGTAATTGGATTGTACTTGCAGGTTTCATAGCAATTTCCATCAATCCTCCTGCTAAGGCTATTAATCGAGCTGCTATAGCTGAACCTACAACTGCTTTCATATTTGGGGCAATTCTTCCCATCTCTCGTTCAATCCAAGCATCTAAACGATCACGTTCTTCATAAAGATCGAGTGTTCTTTGAGCCATATGTTGTAAGGGAAGGAGGTCTTTTTCATCGAAATGAGCACCCATTGACTTGTTAGCAACATCAACAATTTTCTTGCTCTTTTCATTAGAAAATCCATACCTCTTCAAGAGGTCTTCAGTGAATTTTTCTCTTACACCTATTTCTGTGATTATTTTACACAGAGTAACATGATTTGGGATTTCTTTATCAGTTTCTGGAAAATGAACACCATACCATTCTCGAATTCTAGAGGAAAAGAGATTGGTGGTTTTATCAATATCATCCATAGATAAAATTGCATGAACTACATTCTTGTCAATTCTTTGAGAACTATATGCAATACTCTTCTTTGTGAGAGCAATACTTACTTCCCTTGTGAGTAGATCTAATTCATCCTCAGATTTTAGGAATCCTTTCTCAACAAGAATTTTGGGGAGTTGTGCAACTAATTCACTATAATATTCAGATTTAGTGAGTAACTCACACTTTTTACCAAATACTCTAACAAAATTAAGTACATCAGAAGAGTTTGTTTCGATATTAATATCTTCAATATTAGTCAGAATCTCCTTTAATTCTTCTGAAATGGTGTATTTGGATAAATTGTGAATTTTATCAGCTATTTCTTCAGCATTCTTAGAGTATGCTTTAAAATCGATTAATTTGTTTCCTTCATCAAACACGAAGAAACCGCTTATATTCGCAATAATTCTAGTTGTCATAGCACTTACAAGAAAATTAAGAAAAATTAAAGATAAAAAAGATTTTGATGCTCAATCAAACTTTATGTTACGCTTGTATTGGTGTTGCTGAACTTGTTTTTGATTGTGAAATTAAATCTTTTAGATCCAATTCCATCTCTGGATTGATACCTATTAATGATGATCGCATATCTTCGAAATTAGCTCTGTTAACTAAAACAGTTCTATCTAGTAATTGTCTAACTGTGTATCTTATAGCTCGAGGTTTGGTTTCTCTCAAACTATCAATAATCTCTTTCTGAGTTAATGCTCCCTTCTCTCCTAATAAATCAAGGACTTCGAGTGATCCTTTTGGTAATCTTTCCCTTTTCATCGTTTATCACTTTTGAGAACTGTGTAATATTTTCACACATGTGTATTATATCTGCACACATATATAAACCTTTTGAAAAATGATGTGTAGGGGCTTGCACAGACGATTCTGTAAAAAAGAAAATTAAACAGGTGGAGTTCTTCTGAATCTCGACCTGAGTGAAGGGATTAGAATGATAGAGAAAATAATAACAGCTGCAATCCATATAGCAATTGTTTCGATTGTTGGTAAAGCGTCCCACAATGAAACGTTATTAAAGATTCTAATTCTTCCATCTGTAGGTGTATGACCAGCTAACTGGAGTGGTACAAAAAGGAAATGTTCCCCATATTCAGTAAAAGTATAAGTTAACTCATACTTGTTGGTTGTTGGGTTAAATACTAGTTCTACAGGTTCGATATAGTGTCCGGGTCTTAGTAATGTTGCATAA
>CAZPXJ010000181.1:0-5870 GCA_964590855.1 uncultured archaeon | reverse complement strand
GCATATGTTTCTGCTTGTCATAATAATGAAATATTGCTACGTAAGTTAGAAGATTAGATCTAATATCATCCGCAAATGAAATATCTATTTCTTGTAAGAAATCCATCTTCTCTGAAATTCGTAACATGTATTTGAATGATGCAAGACCTTTCTCGGTTTTTGTGATGTAGTCCTCCTGGACTAAGGAAGGATCGTTTAACTGAGGAATAAGCCAGAACCATAACCTAGAATGACCAGAAGTACTAGGAATATCGAAACATAATTTGTCCTGAATATATCTAGAACCTCTTTGAAGATCGAGATAACAAGTTCTACAAAGTGGAAATACCTTTGCAGAGTTGTTATAAGTTCCATCAGGAATAAAGTTTGGTTTGTCAATTGTAAAAAAAGGAAGCGGTTCCTTCAGCTCGGTTGTTGATGCTTTTGCACCACAGATCATACATCTAGACGATATGGTAGAAGTAGTAGATAGTGATGTTGATGAGTGTGACAATGCTATCACAGGTTCTTCGCCCTGAGCGGCAATTCTCAGTAATTCGGGGAATCCTTCAATATCGGCGAGGTACTTAGAATCGATTTTGACAGTAAGCAAAATATCACGATAATCTCCATTTAGAACCTTGTCTGAAAGTTCGCTCATTATTTTATCTTGTTGGAGTACGATCTCATATATCATAGATTTTAACAAATGTCTGTTTTCTGATGGCATCTTATTTATGGCTTGCATATTCTTTAGAATTGCTGATTTCTTTACCCACGCTATCTTATTTTTTTTGAACTTGTCAATATCATGATTTTGCATGGATTGAAGATTTTTCTTTAGGTTCCTCATATCGATTGATCCAATTCTGCCAGTGATGAATTTTCCGGGCAGACCTCCTTTTTCGCGTTTATAGAGATATTTATCTTCTCCTTCGTTATTCTCAACTGTCATTCCTATGTATTTGCAGTTTTTATCTAGCTTTATTACGAATACATCTTTTGCATTTGTTTTATCGACTACATCCTTCACAAGATCATGGGGTAATGCCCTACCTATGAGAGCTATTGTTTGAAGCATTTACAGTATGTCTAATCACGTAAATTCTTATTTACTTATTGGTGCATATTCATAAAACCGAAGCCTAGTGAATTTCGTTCACCAAGTCCAGAATCTAATGCAAATTGAAGTATGTTTTTATTTGATTCTATACTGAAGCCGAATTCCCATGTGGTTCCAATAACGATTTGATTAAAACCTTTCATAAGCAGCCTTGTAGAAACTTGTTTCTTGAATTTGAATTTCTGAAAGAACATGGATGAAGAGCGTGTTTGTGGATTGACGTCATTATCTTTTTTTGTCGTCTTCAACTCGTGGTATTCAGTATATTTTTTTAGTAGGTTATTTTGAATTTGAGACATGAAAAGATCAATTGGATGCTCATTTCTCCAATAAGTATATTCATACTCATTTTTAGGCTCAATTCCATATTCGTGATATTTCACAGTTGGTATTCTTACGATTATGGGGGTACCTGTAATCAAGACCACTGGCATATTATTAGGAATTTTTTGACTCATTTTATCAATAGAATTAATCGTGAATTTCATATTACCGACTTTGATTTCTAGTCGATCCAATTGTTCACCTAGCCTCTTAGATAAATGATCAATAAAATCGCCATTAGGTGATGATATAATCAACGTCCGTGTGTCTCCTTGTCTAAGATCATAAGCTGGAAAAATATTTGAAAAACAAAAGAACTTGTAACCCTCCTTATCATGAAGATAACTGTATTTACTGCTCTTGAGCAGATTGTAGATGAAACCTTGTAGATAATAATGATATTGCATTTCATACTTGCTATTTTCTAGTGAACGTAGTTTGATGAGAAGTCGCATTCTATTCTTGGATAGACCATGACTTTATTAAATTTTGAACAACGTATTACTTAACGATCTATGAGTATTGTGTGAATTCAAAGCATCACAAAAATGCTCTATAAAGACATGTTTCGCAAGAACTATCCTGCAGTACTGGAAGTTGTTCTGACATACTAGCAATGATCTAATAGCGCTCATCAAAAATTCCGGCTGGCATGTCATGATAATGAATATGGTTTTCCCTCAATAATTTCAACAACATTTTTGGTATTTCTTTTGTATATTTCAGGGTGTTCTGTGTGAATGGGATACAATGTATGAGGATTGATCTCGTCTACAATTTGCAAGAGATCTTTACTTCTCGCATGTCCTGAGCAATGGCATTGAAATTTATACATTCCAAAATGATCCATCCATGAATTTATTCTATCTTGTGAGATTTCTTGTTCTTCATTGTGCGGCTCGCTAGCTGAATGTATGTAAGTTGCGCCAGGTTCAGGCTTCATATCTATTAAAGTGGTAAAGCTATAAAATCCCATTGCGCACAAAACTTTACTCTCATTTCTTGCTATTTCTTGAGCATTCCATGTATTGTGACGACTGACAAATTCTTTATCCCTTCCTTTATAATCGGAATCCTGGTACTTGCCGCTTCCTTTTTTCGGGAGATAAATTATGATATCTTCATCATCAATATCAGGAACGTTCAACTTAGGATCTTTTGAAAGATATTTAAGAAAATATGCATCATTCATTTTGACGACAAGTTTTCGGTCATTATCCTTTGCTATTTTAAAGAAAGTCCTAAGTCTATCTACATCTTTAAAATTAAAGTCTGCCAGAACCAATCTATTTGTAGTTGAAACTATTTTCATTGATTCTTTTGAAACTAATTCTTCAGATTCTTCTTTCTGAATGTCATCGGCAATCCTAGTTCCTTCCATAATGAGCGCAATCAATTTCTCATTTTTTGCTCTTTCTATGAAATCCCTAGTCATCTGGGGAACTGTACCATGTAACCTGATATCTCCAGTATATCCAATAGGACCTGCTGATGTATATATTATAAATCCGTATGCCCCCGGGACAGAATGGTCAACGTGAATTGGTTCTACCTCAAGTGAGCCAATCTTGAGGTTATCTCCAGTCCTAAATGTATTTATCTTTCGTTTGATTGGTTCGTCTTTTTTATTTGTAGGCCTTTCTCTGTAAGATAGAACCTCTCCTTCAATATGTCTGATTGATCTCTCTTCTATTGCTTGTAAGATAAGCTGACATGTTTCACCCATGTATATTGGAATTTTTTCATGCAAAAAAGAAATGTAATCGGCATGATCAGAATGAGCATGCGTCAATAAAACTGCATCTACATCGGGTTCCAATATGTCACGTTCAGCCATCTTCATTAAATCATCTCGAAAAAGTCCTTTGATGTCAGGTAAAAGTCCCATAGTGAGAAAGTCTTCTATCCCATTTGCTGCTCGTGGATTGATGTATTCTTCAAAGAACTTGGCTCTTCGGCTAAAGCCTTTGCCAAAATCCAGAAAGACTTTGGTGTCTTTATCTTCCAAAAGAATCTTGTTACCGCCTATTTCGTTTACTCCCCCATAAAAGGTAAGGCGTACCATCAAGTCATGATAAATCAGTGAAAATCATAAACGTGTCGGTAGATTTCTATGTAAGTCAATTAGAAATATCTTGCATCATCCCTCCCAGAATATTGTATTCAGCCTAGAAAACAATATGAGTAACTAACTAGGTGATAGAAATGTTAATGCGTTGAGACCTTCTTCTGTCAATGAAATGTTATGACGTCTGCCAATTTTCTCAATTTGAATAAATTCCCACTTTGATACTAATGGATCAAGCAAATTGTTCTTCAAAGCCATATACGCAGATTGCTCTCTATTTTCAGGACGCTCTACGTGGATGAGATTCTGAGTAAGAGCTTCGTCTCTTAATTCTTTTTTGTTAATCCTATTACCTACTCTTCCATGGATAATTTGCAGACATTTAATTAGATTATCTGGTGGTGTTTCTATCTTGTATTCCGGCAAGGTAATAATTTTCTTTAGGCCTACTGTCTCCTGTTCTTTTGGGATCGTTTCATATCTTTCGGGTATGGCATAATAGGGCTTGATATTTACTTCGTCTTTAAACATCATACATGCCATCATTGACGCAATTGCTTGAATTTTACTCCCTACAGAAACATTAACGAATATGGCATTTCTCTTTTCTTTGAAAATAATGGTCCTTAAAGCTCTTAGTGTGTCGAATAGTTGTGTCCGATCTGCATTTTCAAATTCGTATTCGATTCCGGACTCCGATAATTGTTTTCTGATCGAATTACTAAAAGATTTCCCTACATCATTAGTAGAGTCGCTATGAAGGATGAGCCATACTTTGTCCGCTTTCATACTTTTAGCAGGTAAGATGATCCGATCTATTTCAAATCCGACTGGTGCAATATGAATACGTAACATGTCCAGGGCGCTGTCTATAGTAAGTCTCGACCGATTAGTCAACTTAGACAATTCTGTATAATTAGTAAGCGAGCAGTACTTATATTCTTTCTTGTCCCAGTCATTGGGACGAGACAACGTAAAAATGAATCAAGACAATAAACATAATTCGATAAAGGCATGTATTAAAGAGGGGTACGAGTAAATCATGAATAATGCTCCCTTCGTATTAACTTCTAATTCTGTAATTCGTGTTCTTCAACCAGCGATTATTCCTAGGGTAAGTGCTATCGCGCAAATGGGGCTCTGTGAACGAGCTGCTTTTAACATTTCATTTTTCGGTATGGAATCTAATCAATATACTGCCAATGGGGAAATTGGTAATGCCGTTCACAGAATAACAATAAAATCAATACTCGAAATAATAGACTTATCAAAAAAAGGAGTTTCAATTAGAAAAGCAACAGGTCTTCGGATTTTCGAGGATAACACCAAGATAGATACCGATACTAATTGGAAGCGTTTCATGTTAGCTGGAGTTGATGATCCATTAGATCCTATAAAAGAGGATATAGACATAAGAGCTGCTAGAGTACTTGATAATTTAATAGACGAAGAAGACGAGAACAAGACATTTCTATTCAGGCCTGAATTTACCATACGTAATATCAATATCCCGCTGGAGGGAAGACTTGATCTTATAAAAATTAAACCTAGTATTCACACTCAAAATGGAGAGAATCTTGAGTACATTAGCTCCACCGAATTGGCTAAAGTAGAAAAAGAGCACGTTGAAATAATACAGCTGAAAACGGGCAAGTCTAAGACTCCACCAGCTACATGGAAGTTACAAGCAGATGCAGAAACTCTATTGCTAATGGAAACGCTAAATCTAAAAGAACCACCCAAGTATACATGGCAATTTGCTGATAAAGATCGTCATAGAAAAAAGTTTAATTTTGCCAAAGTTCACGAATCAATTGATAAATATATCAAGTTTTGGAAATCACAAATAGCTCCTTCTATAACCGGTTTCTGTCCTAACTGTCATATACGTGACGGTTGTCTTACCTGGGCGTTTGCAGCGAATAGCAAACTTACAGAAAACGAGATAGTAAAAAGAAAAGCCGAATTCGATCTCTCAAAAAGAATAAGGAAAGAAATCTCATATGATGACAGATGGAAGCTATATGTTGAATTAAAGGATCCAGAACAAAGACAATTAGAAGGCTCAGCGATAACTAATCTTACTTTAGACGTACCCAGTATCGACTTTGTTGCGCAGGAATTAACTCTTATGGGAGACGAAGCATTTGGTCAGTTCCTAGATTTCAGTATAGGAGACTATGTCACGGTCTCTGATGGAAATCCCAATTTAGGAAGTAATCCCACAGCCTCAATTATAGACATAGACCTGAACACAAGGTCGATTAGGCTTAGATTCTACAAAGGCGATCTTTATTACCTAATTCATGAAGGAAGAGAAAAAAACATGTTTACGATTGACAGGTTTAACTTTAGCGACGGAATGATAAGTATGAA
>CAZPXJ010000180.1:0-6034 GCA_964590855.1 uncultured archaeon | reverse complement strand
TCAAACTGTGCTACATTTCCGCTAAATTCGCTAATTGCTTTCTGGTACTTCTCACAGAAATTTTCAGTAAAATGCTTGGCAGCTGTTTGGAGTATCCATGCATCACTATCACTGATTATTAGAGTTGCGATGTTTCGTTCTTTATTTTCCACTATGATCATTTTTTTATCTCTGAAACTAACTTTTCTTAAATCCGTTTTAGCTCCTGTAGTTTCTGAAATTAGAGATTTCAATGCAGTAACTGTTCCAGTTACGAGAATATCTTGATGATCAAAAGTACCTTGTTCTCTACCAATATTTACAGAATAAAGCAACAATCCAGCATCATTGAAAATGAGTATCTTGTTAATTTTTGCAGGTAGGAGATAAACGTAGAATGGGTTGAATATGAATGCTAAAGCTAATATCCCAAAAGTAACGCTAAATGGAATAGCACCATATATGAAAAATCCTGCTTCCACTGTCCATCTTTCAAAGATTTTTATAAAGGCTGCAACAAAGCCAACACCTGTTGCAATTGCAATTATAAGACTCACTCGCTTGAGTTTCTTATATTCTGCTTTTATCGTGTCCTGGATATATACATAGAAAGCTTCTCCTAATACAAATGCTTGGAGTATATTAAAAATGACTCTGGAAACTCTATATTCGGGATCTACCACACCAAGTTCGATTTTGAATATAAGTTCAAGTATGAGCACAACGAGGTAACTCCCAAGAAGTGTTGAAGCTGTGGCTAACAAAAATGTATTTGGTTTTTCATGTCGCATGAACTCAAGATAGAGAAATAGAATAAATAGCGCAATGGCTGAAGGTATCATGTGAATCTCAAAAATTGAACTTGCATTAATTTCATTACCTTCAGTATATTCTAGAATACCAACTTGCCAAAGAATGTAAATAATAATCTCAAATACACCTTGAAGAATTACCAGTCCAAACAACCAGATGAACCAGGTAAAACCAGTAATCTTATCCCTATATCTTCTATAAAGGAAATATCCTAAAATTAAAGCTAAAATAGCCATTTGAATAATCTTGATATACAATTCTGCTGAACTGGATGCCATCGATGAGAAGTAAAAGTCCTATAATATAAATTTAGCCCCCTCAATAGGGGATAAGAAAGGGGAAGGGTGTGGATCCCCTCCCACTAAGCTCTGCTGGTGGTTTAAAACTAGCGAGGGGGTGCTAGTATTAATCGTCGATATGTTGGGGAACATACCAACATTAGTCTTAAGAGAAAATGGTATTTAAACCCCACAAATACCCGAATACTTTCGTTTTACCATAATGTGAAAGTAATAGCAAATTATAGATTGTGTATGTTAAAACACAATAATGACTAAAGGTGTGTGATGCAAATTTTATATAGGTCGGAATGTAATATAGTTGCGATGGATTCCGAAGTAGAGAAATTAGACTATGAATTGCTACTCCTTCTGAGTACTCTAGGAGCGAATAAGATCCGTGCTATACTTATCTTAGCTCATCTCTATCCTAAAGCAGTCACAGCCACTCAACTGTCAACTCTCTTAGGATATTCGATGAAAGCTAGAACGATCTACCGAGGAATTCTTGACGACCTTCAAGAAAGAGAACTGATCTTTCTTGATAAGCTCACCCCCAAAGTAGCGAGTATACGTTTGAACCATGAAAATGAGCTGTTAAAAAGGCTAATTGACATATCTCAAGCTCATGGTGGTGACTACCAGAAAGTGATTACTGAACTCTTGGTGAAAAAAGATGAAGACGAATGGTAAATACAATGACCTGATAAGAGCAGAAAAGAAATCTGTTCTAACTAAGGGAAATATCATAAAATATTCAATAATAGGTGTTTCCATTGTATTATTTGTTTTATTCGCTGCATCTTTGAGTTTTGCTAGAATAGAGGATAGACCTTTCCTAAACTTTACATCCCTCGAACTATCTAAACTACCACCTACCTACATAGAAATGGATTCGTTTTTCTATACAATAATAGCTGAAGGGATTGGAATGTCTGATGGTTTCTTGATATCTTTACCTTTGTGGGGAATAGGGGCTCTGATAAGCTCTAGTGTAGGTTTTGGTGCATCGATACTAGGGTCAACTTTCTCCAAAACTATGCTTTTAGAAGATAAAAGCTGGTTAAGAATCTGGTCAAAAAAGGGAAAAATAACTTCTCATTATATGTTTAAGAGAGTACAAATAAACCTAGAAAATAACAGGATAAGTATTATGAAAATAGGGCATAAGTATAGATTCAAAATACCCATAACTGAAGAATTGGATCTTGCTAAATTTGGTTTTGTATCAAGGAACAACTACTTTGTGGGGTATTTTACGAGAGAGGAACTAGCTAGTACTATACATGTTCTAACTTCACAGATGTAACCTGCTCTCGCTGTTGGTGGATTTTTTTAATACATCCTTTATCTACTAAACCTACTTACATTAGCCGTTGGGACTCCTCTTGGGAGTCCTCTTGCCCTAGAGTGCAGAGTGGTGGAAACCCTGCATTAGTTTGTATCCTGCTCGAATATTTCCATCTTTAGGCTGTGGCACCATTACCATTTGCTATATGTTTTCTAAGATATGCTTGAGTGTTTGATTCTGGCTGATCTGCCTTATATTTACCGAAATTACCATTAATCAGCTTATCATCAATTTTAGCAATTGTGCTGTTAAGCATCCAATCTTTGTCAACTCTCCATTTCTTTTGTTTCCAATCGAAGTTATCATACTCAAAAGTCCAGTATAAACCATGAGTACCAAAGAAATCTAGGGAGTAAATCTTGTAATCTTTGAAACTACTCCAAATGAGATAATTTATCTTTGATTCATAGTATGGAGGCATAGTGAGTCTAAGAAATATCCCTTTATTATAGAGCTCGAGGTGAGATTGGAATGGAATCTGTTCCTCATGGAAGAAACGGAAAATTTGGGCTTTTTCCTTTTCAGGGACATTCTCTATGAAATATGCTCGTGTGGCATGTTGTTCAAACAACTTACGACTGAAATTCCAACGCGGGTTGGTGATAAGATTGTTCATTACAAGGTTATAGTACTTACGTCCGAATTCAACCTTAGTATTGTGTTCATTCTTATCGTCGAAAAACTCACTTAGATTGAATAAGAAGGCTTCTTCTTCATAAGAAAGCTTATTTTCAACCCTTTCTTCATTTATCTTATCAATCTCCTCAGAAGAAAGTTTTACTTCTCTAGTGAGGTTAAGATTGTCGATCTCCTCCTTATCAAGAGGATTTGTAGGATGATTGTTCTTCTTTGTGAGATGTTTGTACTTATCCTGATAATGTTTAATCAAATCAGTTTGTTTAGTCCTGATATCTATAGTTATACCATTTTTAACTGATGTTGTTAAATCCTTCAGGAGTTGAAAATGGAGAGGTTCAATAGTTTGCAAATCTATAGGCGATGGTAGTCTAGGAAGAGTTGGTGTTTTTGAGAGTCTTTTCTCCCAAAATGATATTAGATCGAATGGTTCAGGATTTTGAGTGTAGTTGGGTAAGGGTTGTGGCCTGGTGAAACGATAACCCATGGATTTCATTGTGAAATAACTATCACAATATTCCTGCTCAACTAGATGCTCAAGATACTGGTTAAAGTATTGTTCAGTATTCTCCGGAAGCTCGAAATGTGCATAAATTCCAAAACTTTCACCATAAAAGCGGTTGTAAGCTCGAATATATTTGTGCTCAGATAAGGCGTTTTGCAATAAAGTAAACTGGTGGAGTGAACTTATTGAAAACATGACACCATATCTAAATAGTGAAATTCGTTCAGGAATAAAAGATGCAATAGGATGTCGGAGAATTTCTTTTTCCTGTAATGCTTTAACTCGACGAATCATTGTTTGGGGGGAAATTTTCAACTTTTCAGCCTGTTTGGAATATGGCTCGAGTGGATAATTTTGTAGGGTATGTAGTATTCTTAAATCGAGTACGTTTAAGTGATCCATTTTTTTGACCTCTTGTTTTTTTTTTGATTTTTTTTATTGGGTAAAGAAACAATCTGAGAGATCAAGAAGGTGCTTGTACAAGTTTTTTATAGCTACCGCATTTTGCGGTTAGTGTGTGATAGCTTGTACAAGACCCTCTCGATATCCCCTTCGAGAGAACCCATTTAGACCTCTAACCTTTGTTTCTTGTCGGTTTGACCCCTTGCACTTGAGTTCGAATTAGCTTGGACCTTTCCTGTTTGTGTGTGGAAACCTTTGAGGGGGGCTCTGACCTCTGTCCCCCCAGGTTTTCCTTTCTCGCCTGAAATTGAGGAAAGGGGTGGGGTTTCTGGCGATTTTGATTTTTTGTCAGCGTGATATTGTGATCTTATCCTGAACCTGCGATTCCGCAATAACTTCCTATTGGTTCGTCAGTTACTGGACCTGCCCCACCAGGTAAATAGCCTATTGGTTCGTCAGTTACTGGACCTGCCCCACCAGGTTTGAAATCTCCAATTGGTTCGTCAGTTACTGGACCTGCGCCTCCTGGGCGAAATCCGATTGGTTCGTCAGTTACTGGAACTGAGTTTGCTATTAAGATCGTTCCTGCAATTAATGCAAGACATGTTACAACACAAAATACCCCAAATATTTTCTGCTTATTTTTCATTTTATTTCCACCAGCTTATTCGAGCTCAAGTTGTTATTTACATAAGCTGTATTTAAAAGTTGTTACAATTTTCCATCTTTTCACAAAACATGGAAAAAAGTAACATGATTCGAATAAGGATGCATTACACTTAAGTCTGAGATTTTTTGAAAAAATCGTTAGAATTTTTTTGTCGGGATATTTCTATAATCCCCTAAAAATGTACATGTAAGGCAAAATTCAATTTTCCTTACAGACGTGAAAATACGTGGGTATGTACGTGAATGATATTTCTTAGATATTATTTCTTTTAAAGCTAAAAAATGATTGAAGAAAATATCAATTATTTATGTAAATTAGTAATTAGCTAAACGTAAGTCAATATAAAAATAGCTCAGTTTTATTTAATGATTCACTAGGTTCCGACAAAATTATTTAGACGAAATATAAACAAGTAATGTTTTTCTGAAAGATTCTGTTTATCTTCTAGTAGAAATTATTAGTTAATTTTTAGTGCACAAAACTATTAAATTTTCCCAAATGAAAAATAACAAATGAATTCTTTATCTTTTGCTTCACATATTTCTGACATATATTTTTCTCTTTAAAAACCAGTTTCTAAGTATACAATCTGTCTTACAAAACAACAAAAATAAATTCTTTTTGAAGTAGTGAACCAATTGATTTTGTAGATGTAAACCCAGACATCTAATTTATTTATTTTTACAACATCATTAATAAGTTCCTATCGATTTTTAGATATTGTGTATTCTAATAGTTCCTAAACTGCAGTTTATATCGATTAGAAAAAACTAATACTTGATTGGATGGAAACGACTGACGAATGTCCTAAGTGTAAAGTATTCAATTGAAACTAACATCTACTAACCTATTATGTAACTACCTTTTTCTTCTTTCCTTCTTCCACAGAACAGCTGTGATAATAATCGCCGTTAATACTAAATTTACTGAAGTTTCTGTTGTTGGTACATATCCTTCTACCGCTGCTTGAATTATGTAGTATTCAGCCAGAAAGTAAAATGGCCATTCGCTCTCAGATAAACTAGAGGAGAAAACTACTACCATATCATGATCCGGCATAACAAATATTATCTGTCCTGCCCAACCAAGTGCCAGATAGGTGTTAATTTGAGGGTAAACCCACCATTGGTAACCATAGCTAGCATATTCTGACAATGTAACTGTAGCATTAGATGCATGACTTACATATTCTTCAGAGACCACTTGAGTACCATTCCAAGTTCCATTGTTTAAATAAAGAAAACCTAATTTAGCCATATCTCTTGACTGAAGGTGTAGATCCGCTCCTCCAAAGTAAACCCCTTGAGGATCTTGAAGCCACAACCAATTTTCAAATCCTAGAGGATTAAAAATATGTTCTATCGCATAATCCAAAGTAGTGTTTCCTGTTGCTTGTTCAA
>CAZPXJ010000179.1:0-6091 GCA_964590855.1 uncultured archaeon | reverse complement strand
AAGCTGATGAGCTAGCTGAAAGTTACCTCGTTCTAACTCAATTATTCCTATCGTATTGTAAGTTTGGGCCAAATTGATACGATCATTAAAAGCTTTGTTTATGTTTAATGATTCTTTAGTTTTATCTCTAGCTAATGAGAGAATGTAGGTATCTTGCAGATAGATAGAATCTAATTCTAACATGTAAATTTGAATAAGTTTGAATGTATCCCTTGTTGAATCTGAATGAACTTTTGTATTTAATACATAGTAATTATAACAGTTCTCTCGATTTTCTCTATAGGATTTATAATCTTGAGTTAAATAAGATTCTACTGCTTGGATATAGTAGAAAAAAGCATAGAAAATGGTGTCTTCAAGTTCATTTTTCAACCTCTCTATTTTTTCCCTGTATTTAGTTTTCTGTCCTGTAAAAATATGATTGAGAGCACACCATAAACCTATACCAGGATCATTTCTCTTACTATACAAATCACAAATGTCGTTAAGCTTACCTCGGTGATATAGTATTCTTCCGAGTAAAAAAGCCAAAGCATGCGAAGGTTCCTCACATTTTGCATAATAAGCTAGTAAAACCTGTTCTATTTCATCAAGTTTAGAATCTTTTTTGATATTTGCTTCTTTGAGTAGGTAGTGCTGTTCTTCCTCTGATAGCAGCAGATACACCGACATTATTTCAGGAGGAAGTAGGTTTCTCATTAAGTAGTAAATCTAAGATGTTCTTAAAAAAGATGACGACAGAATCAGAGAAGATTTTTAAGAAAATGCGAGAAGCAATACTGGAAACAGTGGGATTTCATGACCCAAGAATCAAGAATAACTGAGTTTGAAGAAGCTGTCAATCTACTTTTATCTGAAGGTATGACAAAAGACCAAGCTTATTCTGTTATTATCAAACTCTGGTATCTGTTTCAAGAAATAGTTAACAAACCAACAACAATTAAACATCAAAAGACTTCACTTGAAGAATTGTTTACAACATTATCAGAACCTTGGGTTGATTTCATTGAGGAGTTTGAATTCTTCAAAGTTTCAAAAATCTGGATCAATATAGAGGTTATATTTGAAGTAGGACTGTTCTTAAGAAAGAGGTTTCGAAGAGCTCCCACCTATAAGCTAAAAGACGATAAAAAGCTCAAAAAATCAGGCTTTTACATAACTCCTAATTGGATAGATAATTCTATAACAAATCAAGTTAAAAATGATATAAAGAAATCAATCAGATTTACAACAATTGATTTTTCTGCAGGATTAGGGGATTTCCTTAAACCTTTCATAGTGATTGAACAGAGTATAAATTATGCAGTAGAACTTGATCCTCACAACTATGAATCAATGATTTTTAGTTACTTGATGAATTCTTCAGTAAGTAAGCATCAAAAAATGAAATTGATGCTTACAGTAAAACAAGGAGATTCGTTATTGGGTTATCAGAAAAATGTTCTTGATAAACTTCTCAATGTTCCAGAACATAAGGAACTTCTAATCAACTATCTAAATACGAGGTTAGAGATATTAGATAGAGAATCAAACTATAGTTTGAAGCATCTCAAAGAAAGTTTTAGACTGAGAAGAGAGATTGCAGAGCTTGATGTTGATTATTGTGAGTTTAATTGGTATATTGATTTTCCTGAGATATTCATGGATACTTATGGTGAAGAACTGAAGGATTTTGGAATTGACTATGTAGTTGGAAATCCTCCATGGATAAAATATTCTCAAGCTAACTTCAAGAAATATGCAGAGATTCTGAAAGATTCTGGGTTTAATGAGTTAATTCAAGGTAAGTTTAATTTCTATTTACCCTTTACTATTCTTGCATTTAAACTAACCAAGAAGATAGGAGGATTAGTCCTCCCTCAAGCTATATTGACTGAAACTTACGCTCAAAAATTTAGAGAATACATTTTCAAAACTCAGACTATATATCAGATAAAATTATATGGATCTAAAGGGTTTAGACAGGCTATTAATGAGTTCTGCACAATAGTGTGGAACAAAAAAGAGGAAGCAAAATTTATCGATTTGACTTATTATAAAAAGAGAGTAAAATCCAAAGTAGGTTATGACTCAATCAAAGCTCCCTTCTACAGATTACCGCTACTCCCTGCTTTCAGAATTTTTGATACTATGGATATTTCAAGAAATTTTGGTAAACTAGATGATTACATTGTTATGAGACGAGGATTCACTCTAACAGGAAAATACCAAGAGAAATATAGAGAAGACAATATAGATAGCAAAGATAAGCGTCTTAAAAAAATCATAAAGAACAGTATTTTTACCAAGGATATAAAGAAAGGGGTGTTTAACTTCCAAACATTCTATTCTGGTGATAAATTCATCTACGATAAGGATTTACTTGGAGCATCAGGTTCAGAAAAAATTTTCGAGAGATCAAAAATAATAAGACGTAATCGAGGTAGAAAATGGTTAATTGGATTGGATCTTAATCAGAATCTATACGTAAATGATATCTTTGATATTATCTATATGAAAGATGATAGAATATCCTTGAAAGCTATGTTTGGTTACCTTAGTTCGTCTTTTATTCAACTCATGGCGGAAGGATATTTACAGAGGGATATAACATCCAACACTGTGAGAGAATTACCTATTCCTGATTTCCAAACAAATGACCTAAAGCAACTAGAACACAGTGTAGACAACTGGATTGCATCAACGAAAACATTGAGTGATTTTAGGAAATTGAGATTAGAAGTAGATGAATTACTTTCGAACATCTGTGACTTCTCAATTGATTTGATTGGATACCTAAAACATGAAGTAGAAATTAACTGGAAGGAACTTTAAATTCCTTCTGTCCTTAAATAGTATTTTGTCGTTATTATAATAGATGACTTCAGTTCAGACCTCATGTGATAGTTTATTGTTCACTGAGCAAGAAACAAAATTGGAAAGGATATTAGAGGAACTCTTCTTTGTCTTTTCGATTTTTGATGAAGAATCTGGTCCAATGTTTCTCTATAATGATTCCCCTTTAGAGAAAGATATAGTAGACAATCTGAATTTGAAAGTATTCACCTATTTGATGCAAGGATCAGATTTTGGTCCCAACAATTTCGCTAAATTGAGAGGGATTGTCCAGATCCCTCATTCCGAATATTATACTTCAGCTATAGATATCCTGGTTCAGAAGAGAAGTATAAAATATGGAACACAAGTTTATGTACCTTTGGTAATCTTTCTCATCTTTCCTAGAAAAGATTTAGTGACTTATGCTAAGATTGCAGAAAATCTTGAGGATTTTATCAGTAGAAAATTCTGTAATGGGTTCAACGAAATACCTTCTCTGAAGTCGATAGAGCATTTTATCAATTTAATTTATACGAAAATTAAAGAGTCAAGATGATTTATATAGTATACAATTATTCAGAATTCTCTATTTTTGTCGGCTACCCATCACTTTCAAAAAAATATCTGAGTCAACATGTATAACTTTAGTACAATATGTATTACTTGAACTTGAAAATTTCTTTTAATTAAATGGTTAGTTAGGCTTTGTGATCACATCTTATGAAATTGTTCAGACTCCTTAACACTCAATTTTTCCGTGTTATTACGCTCATAATCCTCTTTTTCAAGGAACTCTTCAAGCGCATCTCTCACTAACTCTGACCTAGAATCGTAATTCCCCATTGACATCATGTCATTCATCCATTTAATCATGCTGTCCGTTACTTTGAAAGTTATCAATCTCTTCTTCATCGGTTGACCAAGCTACCTACCGCACCTATCACATATATATTTTTTGTCGGTAGCTATAAAACGTAATACCCGGATGTTACGACTGGAATATGTCTTACATAAAAATGACAAAAAATGGAGTCGATTCTGCAATTTACACCCAGTTTTTTAACTAATTTATCAACTGAATTTTACTTTAAATAACTATTATTACTCTTTATACAAGAATGGGATAATGGGTATCTATAAAAATGTGAAGTAAAGATTTGGTAAAAATCATTCTGTCTCGATGCCAAATTCATCTAAATCTTTCATATCGTCAGCATCTTTCTTCCAAGTGGAGTACTTCTTCATGATAGATTCAAGATCACCTGATATAGTTCGAGCTTCATCTGCCTGTGATTTTGGTCGCTTCAAATCATCAAATGACTTTATTTCTTTAATTTGAATTATAGGCTTGCCTTCAATTTCCTCTTTTGCGTCCTTTTCTTCTTCCACCTTCTCCAGCCAAACACGATAGCGATCTATATCTTCTACTTCCTTCTTATGATCTTTTATCATGCTGAATATCTCTGTTCTAATTGGTTTGGAAGTATCCCAACACATCTGCCACATAAGATCAGTTTGGAATTGAGAGAATTTGCGAGACATTTTTCTCTCCATAAAATTCACAAATCGCCAGAATTTTTCGCCTAGAATATCTGCTATTTTCTTTTCAACAAAAACTTCATCAGTATCAATACTTAGGGCTGTTTGTATCCCTTCGAGTTGCTGATAAACATATTTCCTAATATAAGGCCATAGATTAGGATATTGGAGTAACTCTTCTCTTTCTGAAAGCTGGGCACTTTCAGGAGTTTCTGCTACATGCTTCATTTTCTTCTCTTGAATTGACTTGGCTAAAGATTCTACATCTTCATGCCCATTATTTCTAGCAATCATTTTCAAAGCTGAATCTATTGAATACAACAATGATGCTGCATGTTCTAGTTTTGATTCTGCCATCAAATCTTCTACAGCCAGCTCTGAACCAATAGCTCCAAGCGATAATGCAGCTCTACTCTTAACACCTACATTAGGATCTTTTCGAAGGGATACTAAAAGTGCAGATATAGCTTGAGGTGAAGAAAACTTCCCTAATGCTCTCGATGCAGCTAATCTTATTTCAACGGCATTATCCATCAAACAATAAATCAAAGTTTCAAGAGCTCTATGGTCAGAAATTTCAGCGAGAGCTATAATTGCATAGGTTCGGTTCTCAAGAGTATCTTGGTTGACTACTTTAATTAGCGCTTCTACAGCTTGTTCGTCTCTTAGTTCTCCAAGAGCAAGTATTGCTTCCTCTCTTTTCGCCTTTTCTTCATGGCTTAGCTGTTTGATTAGCTTGTTAATGTTGACCATTACAATTAGACAAAATAAGAGGATTATATAAAATCTTTTTGTCATATCGTCAAATAAACTATTGTTTAAACAGCTAAAAGACAGAAAATAGTAAGATATTATGGGTGTTTTTACAGTAAATTCATGACATTAATCTGATGACAGAAGCACTAAGAGTTGAATGCATAGAAATAAGTTTTCATTCATCTTTGAGCAGACTTTGTCACAATACTAAAAACCTCTATAATCGAGTAAACTATCTGACCAAACAGGATAAGATAACAAAAACACATCATAAAATACTTTTGTTGTTTAGAGTAGTTTTCTATCTTTATAATCTTCTTTAGCTATCAGAGTTACTGCTGAATCTTCCTTGAAATCAATTATTTTCAAATCTGAATCTTCAATTATCTGTTTTGAGAACTGTTCTATCTTCTCAAATCTGGGCATCAGTTCATATGGTAACCTCTGTCTTGCGTCCCCTACGGACATGAATCCTTTAGGTTCTAGATACTCAGCTTTAGACTTCAAGAAAAGTTCTTTGAATTTTTGAGGTTCAACCATATTATATTCAGGAACCAAAGTTAGACGCATAACTCTTCGTGTATTAAGTGATGGTAGAAGTTCTACAGTCTGCATAATTTTCCCCCAAGCCTTTTTATCACTTGGTCTGGCTGTTTTCTCAAACGATTCTTTAGTAGGTGCAATCATTGTAACATACAGCTGTGTAGGTAAAGGATCGAGTTTTTCTAATACTTCAGGTGTGGTCCCATTTGTAACTAAAAATGTAGTCATTCCTCGTGAATGAAATTCTTCCAAAAGTTCGCCTATTTTCGGATAGAAGGTAGGTTCTCCACTAAGGGATATTGCAGCATGTTTAGGATTGTAAGCTTCCTTGTACATCTCCTCAGGAACATTAGGATGTTGATTATAGCCTGCAATCAGTTTTCTTTGGTACTTAATCATCTCATCAACAATATGTGTTGGCTCATCTACCTTACAA
>CAZPXJ010000178.1:0-6115 GCA_964590855.1 uncultured archaeon | reverse complement strand
TCTGAAGATATCTGTTGGGTCAGAAATATCAATCACAGATATACCATCATTATCAGCTACAAATGCTAGATTTTCATTTATATCTATATTATAACCAACATCCAAATAGTAATCAGATATGTAGTTTAATTGGTAAGAAGTGGTATTACTTGTTACTGCTAATGGAAAAAAAATTGAGCAAGCAACAATCACACATAAAAATCTTAATAGTTTCTTATTTTGCATAAAAATATCTCTGGAAAGACACTCTTTAACTATACTACGCAAAATTACTGTAACTGTAGCGCAACTAACCTAGAAATAATTTTTTGGTGAATAATTTACTATTTTTACTCAAAATACAGTTGTTATGCAACTAAAAAGCTGGTAACAGGTGATTAGTAAGTAAAAGTATATTAGATATATTGCTACATTTTGCATAATAGCTTGAAATGGTGGGTTTTGTAAAATGCGCTTTAAACAGAAGATACTGGTTAGTTTAGTCTTAACTTCATTTCTTTCATATACTTATACTTTCAGTGATAATAAATCTAAAAAAGAGATTTAAATGTCTCAGAAATCCTTCGAGTATCATGGAAAAGATGATACGCTACAAACAGTCTTTGTCTCTCATTGACAGTTGGCTTAATTATCAGATGTATATTAACGAAATTTATGGTGCAGCGATCGGAATCTTTGTTGAAGGTGAACTTATCTTCAACAAGACTTATGGTTATGCTGACTTTGAGAATAAAACTAAATTAACTAATGATCATCTATTTAGAATAGCTTCTCAATCCAAGCTTTTTACAGCAACAGCTATAATGAATCTCATTCAAGAGGGCAAGTTAGCACTTGATGATAAGGTTGTAAAACACCTAGATTGGTTTGAATCAGCTGAAGATGATAACCTTCAGCACATAACCATCAAACACCTCCTAACTCATTCCAGTGGTATCCAAAGTGATACTAGGAAGGGATTTTGGAGTAATCATATGACACCAGATGTTGAAGAGATAAAAGCTCTTGTCAAGAAAGGGATAAGTATATTCAAGGTAGAGGAGATTCTAAAATATTCAAATCTTGGTTATGCGATATTAGGGTTAATTATCGAAACCGCATCTGGTGAGAAGTTTGGGGATTACGTCCAACAGTCTATTCTTGATCCTTTAGAGATGGATGAAACTTTCATGGATTTTTCAGAGACTATTCGCGATAAACTTGCATTTGGTTATAATACAAAATATCCAGGAAAAAATCGAGATAGACAAGAACATTTCTCAACTGGTGTCATACAACCAGCTGTAGGGATGATTAGTACTGTAAAGGATTTAGCAAACTTCTTTCAAGCACATTTGTATGGGAATCAATCATTGATTCCAGACGAAATTAAAAAAGAGATGCAAAGCGTTCAATTCGAACACAATAATGAAAAAAGAGGACTAGGGTTTTGGTTAGGTCAAGTACCTAATGGTTCCTCGATTGCTTATCATATAGGTGGATTTCCAGGGTTCAGATCTTGTTCAGCTTTGTATCAAGAGGATAGAATGGTTATAGTAATTCTAACTAATGTTTATGATGGGCCAGCTACAAACTGGTTGATGGCTATAAAAAGTATACTAGATGCTTATGCCAATAGTTGGGAGGAGTTCGTAGTAGAAGGAGTGAAGAAACCTGATTTCAGTGAATTAACAGGATATTATCAATCAGGACCATTTGTGGTTCACATCTCTCAAATAGGAGACAAGTTGGTGTCAATAATGCCTGAAAACATGAACCCTCTTTCGACACTTATAATCTTTGATCATGAAGAAGAGTGGACTTTCTCTTGTCCAAGAGAGGTTGCTTTTGCGAAGATAGGTGAAACTATACAATTCAGAAAAAGTGAACAAGGAGAAATATTGCTCCTTGAAAGCGATAACTCTGAAGCACCTAGGTTTGAATTTGGTTCTCAATGAAATACTCCTTAACTTTTCTTCTTTCTATTCATAACAAAATAAATCAGTAACTTTTAGAGCTCCATTTTTTTTCTTCTAATCCATATAGAAACTAGTACTAACAGAGAAAATGAAAGTATTAGATAGGAAGAAGTGTTAGTTTTATCAGTTTCACTTGGTTGTGAGGGTGTAGTAGTAACTAAATCTTCTAACGATAAAGTGATTGTATCTTCAATGGTTGTTTCATTAAGATATTCATTAAACACATGAACATCAATTTTTAGTTCAGATTCTGTAACTGTAACATTACAATAATGGTATTCTGAGAGATAGACATCGTCTTCAAGAGCACCACTAGTATCTCCTGCTCCAGCTAAAGGAGCACCTGCTCCTCCAGTTATTATATGTTGAATTCCTTGTCGTTTTGTGTTATAGTAATAATGGTCATGCCCAGAAAATGTCAAAGCTACATTATGTTCAATAAATAGTGGTTCGAGAACTGCTCCAATTGCTGAAGCTTGAATAGATCTTGATGAATCCCTTACAGAATAGCACGGTCTATGAAATATAGCAATTGTGAAATTCATAGTATTGCTGCTTAAATCGTTAGTGACCCAGTCGAGTTGCTCCTCAGTTATATTATAAATATACCCGCTATCATAAGTGAAGTATTCATCGGTGTTTATGAAAATGAAGTGAATAGAATTGTAATCAAAACTGTAAAATCTTTCATTCCCTGGAAGATCAACATTAGCCATATAAGTTGAAAAATTAGTTTCTGAAGGGCCATAGGTTCCATTAGGAAAGGAATAAGTATACATCTCATGATTTCCAACAGCACAATACATGGTAATATTATTCTCTTCTAAGCAATCAACATCAGAGTAGAAAAGATCCCAGTCATCTTGTTCTCCACCATCATTAACCATATCACCTGTATGAAGAATAAATTCTAAATTAGGATTGTCCATACAAACTTTATCAAAAATACCCTCTCGGATAGGATTTGATATATTCTCATCCCAATTTCGAGAATCTCCTAAAGCGATAAAATACCAAGGTTCACCAGAAGATTCTGCAGATATCTCAAGTACGCTAGTTTGAGTATTCATAAATAATGAAGATAACAAAAAAAGAACAACAATCAAGAAAGAATTCAATTTCCTGGACATTAATCAGTCTCCTAGTAAGCTTAGACAATATGAAAAGAAGCGTTTAAAGATATAAAAGCTTCGGAGAACTTTCTAATAAGTCCTAAAATATCAATCTAAAAAAGTAAAAATAAAGAGTAGAAATCATTTCTTCTTTCTATTCATTATTTCACCTTTAACTTCTAATTGTCCTAATTTGTTAAACGCCTATTGTTTATCATTAAAAGCAGCTGAATTGATTGTATAGTTTTATAAGTGCAAGAGATACAAAAACAGTTTAGATGTATAGATCAGTAAGAAGAAAACAGTTTGAAATTCTACTAGTTATCAGTCTGTTTTCAATCATCATATCATCACTTATGTTAAATTTATCACAACCTAAAGGGAATATTCCTACATATTACTCTTCTATAACAATTCCAACAAACTCGATTAAACGGGAACTTACAACTCCAACAGAATTTGAGGATTTCTTAGATTCTGTTATTTTTGACCAAATGGGGAATTACTCACTTGCGGGTGTAACTTTCAGCATGGTAAAAGATGGTTCAATATTCTTTGAGAAAGGATACGGTTATGCTAATACCGTTCTTGAAACACCCGTCATAGCTAATGAAACTTTATTCAGAATTGGTTCAATTTCCAAAACTTTTACGGCAGTAGCGGTTCTACAGCTTATTGAAGAGGGGCTATTAGAGTTGGACACGGATATTAATTCTTATCTTACTGCTTTCAAGATTCCAGAAACCTATGAAGAACCAATAACTCTAAGACATCTATTGACGCATACAGCGGGTTTTGAGGAAAAAACTTTTCCATCAATTGTAGGAAGCATGTTCTATAATGATATGGAATCAATCCTGATAAGTGGAATGCCAGATAGAGTTCATCATCCAGGCATGATTACTTCTTATTCAAACTATGGATTCTTATTAGCTGGATATATTGTGCAAGAAATTTCAGGTAAGGAATTTGAGATTTATGTTCAAGAGGAAATCTTGGATCCTTTAGGAATGAACTCAACCACATTTGATCAACCAATTCCTAGTTGGTTAAATTCTAGAATGGCAACAGGATATGATGAAAATGGCAATACAGGTTACTTTGAATATATAACAGTTCCTCCTGCAGGAGCGGGAAGTGCTACTGCCTCAGACATAGGAAGATTCATGATAACTCTGTTAAACAAAGGAAGTTTGGGAGAAATTAGAATCTTAGAGAATGCCACTGTGGAACAAATGTTAAGTGATCAATTTATCACCCATGAGAACCTTCCTTCAATGGGTTTAGGAGTGTATGAATTTCATCAGAGTGAAGAACAGATTATAGGACATGGAGGAGATACTAGATTCTTCCACAGTAGAATGATTTTGCTTCCAGAACAGAATATAGGCATATTTGCTTCATACAATAGTGTAGAAGGATCTATAGCAAGAACATTATTATTTGATGAAATAGTAGAAGAATATTTTCCATATCAAAAACAAGATATTCAACCAATGGATGGGTATAAATCAAGAGCAAGAAAATTTGCAGGATTTTATGTTACAACAAGAAGAATATATTCAGACAAACCAAACGCTGATGAAAGGGATTTCTTGAGTGAGAGCTTTACATTAACATCAAAAGATGGCCTTCTTTACATAGAAGGGATAAGTAACACATATTTTGTAGAAGTAGAACCTAACTACTTTGTAGAATCTACAGGAGAGTATTATTTAGAGATAGGTTTTGTTCGAGATGAGAAAGGAAAAATCACCCACTTCTACACCAATTTCGTAGGACCATATGTAGCTTATGAAAGAACCCATCCGCTCTATTATGGCTCAGAATATCAATCTATAATGATAAGTGTAATTATTATAATCATGATTCTTTCGGTAATTTATTGGGTAATAGAAACCATAGTACTCTATTTCAAAAAGAAAGAAAAACCTCAAAGAAATCAACTACTAGCAAGATTGAATTTTATAATTGCAACTATTTTCTTAGGAGTAACAGCTATATTTGTGGATATAAAATTAAAATCAGACATTTTGCTAGAAAGGGAAGTTGTAAATGCATTTGGAGGATTACTTGCGTTACCTTTCTTGTTTTTATTAGCTGTAATCGGAGCAATAGTGATGACTGGGACTTTATGGTTTAGAGAGAAAAAAATTGAGAAAGAGACAAAACTGAAGAAATTTGAAAAGGTACATTACTCTATTATATTATTGCTATTAATTATTACAATTGGAATATTTGCTTCATGGCACTTATTCACATTCTAAGATTTAAAACTGAAGTTCATGAGATAAGCTCAAATTTCTTTTTTCCTTTTTACAGATCATCTGAGCAACAGTTCTTCCAATTAAGAAAATATTAAACCAACTGGAAGCTAATGATGAAAAATTATCAGAATAGGGATTTAAAAGATCGCTTTAGAAAACGAATCAGCTCAATTGTGGTTGATTGAAGTTTCGTTCAAGTTCTATGAAGATTTCGCAAAAAAACATACCAGTACCTAAATAGAATCTAAACATTTTCATTAAATTAGTGATAAATGTTGATGATTAAAAGGAATTTAAAGATTCATACCGTCCATCGAACCAGACGAACCCTCACTTTAAGGGGACAAGGAGACACAAGTATATCATAAAATAATATTTATGCATATTGAGCCAGAATTGTCTTATAGTGGATGTAATAATATATTTCATTAATTATCTCGAGGAACACCCTTGCTTAAGGCTGAAAACATTTCAAAATTATTCCCCGCAAATGGTATCCAAGCTCTAAATGAGTTCTCGATCAACATTGAACCTGGGGAAATTGTAGGGCTCTTGGGACCAAATGGCGCGGGAAAAACGACGACGATCAGAATGATCGCGGGTGTGTTGCCACAATCGAGCGGGACTATCACCATTGGAACGAAAAATTATTTAGAGCATGAGTTGGAACTGAAGCAGCAAATTGGGTATTTACCGGAAGATAATCCGTTGTATGGCGAGATGACGGTAGAAGAACATTTGAAGTTTTGGGCCGAAATGAAAGGGCTAACGGAGACAG
>CAZPXJ010000177.1:0-6216 GCA_964590855.1 uncultured archaeon | reverse complement strand
ATGTTGATATGGACGGTATAGTCTCATCTTTTGATGTTTATGATAACACCAATCCCAGCAATCCTATCTACCAATATACCTACTACGAAGGTATAGATAATGACCTAGATGGCGAAGTAAATGAGGACACTATCGGTTATACTGACTTAAACAGAAATTATGACTCTTACTGGCGAGAAGGAACAGGCTGGGAAGACGACACTCAATCTCAAGTCTATCCAGGACCTAATCCATTTTCAGAACCAGAAACCCAAGCAGTTAGGGATTTTATGTTACAACACAGGTTTGGCATGGCTTATTCTTTACATTCAGGAATCAATGCAACTTTATTTGTAGACGGAGATTCAGGTTGGGTAGAACCTTCCCTTTATTCGCAGATGGTTCAAGATTATAGACAGATACTTCCTCATACTTATACTGATGTCTACTTTGAACCTGAGAACATTATCAAAACCCATGAAGAACCCTCATATGCCCTCGGGGGGAGTTGGGATACCTGGGCTTATTTTGAAAGAGATGTACTTGTACCAATAACATTCGAACTCTATCGCAACCTATCTTCTATTCTTCCTGGTGCCGAAACAATTCTGGAAGAAAACTCTACTCACTTAATTCTAGAATGGACGGAAATTTATGGGTATTTTACCCCAGAAGATCCTTATATCAATGCTCTTTGGAATGACGTACGCCCAGGTTTTGATTATCTTCTCGAAAATACCCCAAGACTTGATTTCGGTTTGGAAATAAGTTTAGCTAAGAAATCTTCAGACGAATTCGATCTAACTGGTATTGTAGAAAATCTAAGTCCGAGAATCAAAACGATGGAAGGTATCAATTTATATGACAGCAGTGAGACTTTAATTGCTTCCTACTCTATGATTGCTGCCGATTCAGGATTTAATATAGAATTAAACAAACATCTAAGTGATTTAGTTCAATATGAAGGGGATTATCCTATTACTATTGGCAACGAGTATGTTGGCTATAGAGAATTTATAATAATCTCTGACGCAATTGAGGATACAAACTCAGGTTTCTTGACTGGTTTGTCAATTTTAGGGGTCATTTCCTTAAGTTCTTTAAATAGAATATTCCAAAGTAAAAGGAGAAAATAACTCCTTCTCACTTTCTTTTTTTATTGTTTTTCTAGACCAAAACTATTTTCCATGTGTTCTATTGTTCTTGAGATGAATCTTGCAGCTGGAGCTCCATCAACTAGATTATGATCGACTAGAAAAGTCATACAAAGGTATTTTCTTGTTTGAAATTCTCCTTCAATCTCTGTTACCCTTTCTTTTATCCCTCCTACAGCAACATTAAGTGTTTTATCCGCAAAAGGTATAGCCCATCCTGAGAGATTCTTGACAAATCTGCCAAGACTTGTTAATCCTACTGTTCCTATTAGTTTTCTCAATTTGAAAGGATTGGTCAATATAAATTTGATAACTCTTCTTCGAATAAATCCGGGGATTAAGAGATAAAGTTCGGAAAATTTAGAGGTTCCCCTTGTTAATTGTTCTCTCTCCTCAATCTGTTTCTGTTGAATTGCTTTTATCTCATCTGAAATCTCTTTAACACTTTTAGATTCAACATCCCTAACAACATGATTGTAAGCTACTTGTTTCTCGTCCTTTGTTTTAATCTCAATCATCACACTGATATCAATTTTATCAAAAACAATAATCTTCCTTCCTTTTCGATAGGAATTCAACCTCATATCCTCACTTACTCCCTTACTGATACACTTGGCAATCCAAGCTGTCAGAGACGTCTTATAACCATCGCGCTTTTCGATATATTTAATGATATTGACAGCATCAGTTATATCAGTTTCAACCAATCCTTGCACTCTTGAAAAGCTGGATGCTATAGCATTGTAATCTGCAAGTATTTGACGATTAACTGAAAATCTTCTCTTTTGATAATCTTTCTTGGATTTCATTTTCGATAGAATTATGCAAGATGCAATTGATAAAATTTGTTGTAGGGAAATCAAAGGCTTACTTTGAGCTTCATCCATTATAGCATACCATTTGCAGACTTAAAAAAATAATGTAAAATTGGTTAGATCTTAATCAAAACCAAAAAACTTCTTGGCATTTTTTACAATTTGCTCAGCAACATTAAGTTGTTCCATTTCATTAACATAAGCTATAGCTGCAACAGCATATTTCACATTAACTGGTTCATTAAATCCACCCATATTGAATGGATGTTGGAAGCATGAATCTGTTTCTGTGAGTAGCTTTTCTAGAGGTACTCCTGGTATGTTTCTCCTCCATCTCTGAAATCCATAAGCTGATGATGGAACTGAGATATAGTATCCCATTTTAGCTAGCTTAGAACCCCATTCTTGTGGACCACTAAAACAATGCCATTGGACTCTCTCAGGCTTGATACCTTCTCCCTTCAATATTCTGATTATTTCTCTGTTACAAAAATCTCTTTGATTGAATTCATGGTGGGGATTCTTCTGATCAATGTCTCTCTGTGTAGCATTTCTAACATGTAAAACGTAAGGTTTGTTCAAATGCTTAGTTTCTTGAATTACTTTTTGAAAATAATCTATTTGTTCTTGTCTTCTATCATGTCTTTTAGCATGATGGAAGTCTAATCCTAACTCTCCAATTCCCACGTAGGAATCTTGATTATTTTCCACAAAATCGATGAAATCTAGATGCTCTTCCATTACTGTATCCATACCATATCTATCTGAAGGTTTTAGACATCCCATAGTGAGATGGATACCAGGATGATTCTTCATAAAATCTAAATGATATTGATATTCTTGCTTGTAAACACTGGTAGAAGTAATGATGAATTGACCGTTATGTTTCGTAAAAAATGACTCATACTGACTTTCATAGGATTGAGTTGGTTTGCGATAAGGTTCTCGATCAGGAAAATGAGCATGACAATCAACAATAGGCATCTCCTGATCAGGTTGAATAGGTATACTCTCGTTTTTACGTCTGTATGACATGCACGAAACAAACTTTAAACATCTATAAATCTATTGGATAGCGATTCTACTTGTTCGGCTTCATCTTGATTAGATTGCACTCTGGACATTGATATTTTGTCTGCTTATGAAAACCACCTTTTCTCTTTACTTGTTTCATGGCAATTTTCTTCTTCAAAACATTTCTACATCTGGGACAAATCATCTTTACTCAACCAATAAATCTGTCACTGTAAAGAATTGCAATTTTTCTAATTTGATAAGAGATTTTTTCTCAAGATTTTGGAAGATAGAAACAAATGAAGAAATACTGATTTTGTTTGAAATTTTTCCTATAATCTCAAAGAGAGTAATAGAGTCATTATTTACACAATCTTCCAAGATTTGCTTATAATAGATGGAATCAAAGAGAGCTAGGTTTGGAAAAAGAGTGTTACTCTCATGTCTGTATGTCTCTAGGGTTTTCTCACTTGACGTTGGAATAGAGATATGAGAGTTGCAAATGTAGTCGAGTTCTATTAAATCTGCTTCATTTACGTGTCGTCGGATTTTATTATCAACATAGGATAACAGATACGCAAAAACTTTTTCATCCACATAAACCACTTCCTCGAGGACTTTAGCTATATTATCTAACCACCAAGTAGCAGATTTTTCATCAGTAAGTTGGGTTAGATTTGCTGTTATTTCGATAAAACCTAAAGGTGATTTTACAGTAATTTCCTTTACAAGACTGTGATCCTCATCTGTAGAAAAAATCATCTGTCTAAGTTTATCTTTAACTATCATTTCCTTTATATTGAATTTCTTGAATCTTTGATCAGGAAAAATGCTTTGTTTAGGAAATTCTCTTTTAGTTGGAACGGGAATAGAAAGTCTAGCGATTATCTCTTGCTTTTCGGCTTGGTTTTCATCTATTTTTTCTTCATTTGAAATAGAAACTTGAGAACGAACAACATTTTCACGATCAATGAAAAGTATGTTTGCAGATATATCATCATCTTTACATTTGTGTGTGTCAACGAATTCGAACAATCCTCGAGCATCTACTCTAATGTCTAAAGAAAGAGGGAACATAGCCATTCTAGTCTTATGACAACGATTGCAGATGTAAGATATTATAGCTCGATTTTTACTCTCCATTAAAAGTTTCACAACCGGATACATTCAATATTGGGATTACTCAAATATATCTTTTCTTTTAGTTACAACGCAAGAAAATATTTAACGATATGTAAGTTTACCATGATTCGTGTGTGAAAATGTCTGAAGAAAATTATGAGAAATACTCGATAGATTCGGAACTATTGTTCAGTCCTTTAGAAAAAATCGATTTATCATCATTGATAACTAAAAGCACTAAAAATTGGCAGAACTATGCCTTATGTGAAGTGAATGACTGTGTTGTTCGGCTAGGAGTTATTGAAGGAGAATTCCATTGGCATAAACATGAAAGAGAGGATGAATACTTCTATGTAATCAATGGAAAGCTATTCATTGATTTGGAAGACATAACTATAGAGCTTCAACAAGGACAAGGGTGCGTGGTTCCTAAACAAGTTCTTCATAAGACAAGAGCACCTGTTAAGACCTCCATAATGATGGTTGAAGGGAAAACTGTCAAACCCACAGGAGATTGAATTTTCGAGAAATGTTTATGAAGCTATCAGTGAATTTTCTGTCATGTCTGATTTCAAACGAGTAGTAATTAATTCAGGTAACTTATTCGATTCAATTACTGGTACAATAAAAGAGAATCAAACTATTGCAATCAAAGAAAATCAAATTGCTTGGGTTGGAGATGCAGGAAGTTTTGAGAAAGAAGAAAATGACAAAATAATCGATGCCACAGGTAAAACAGTTTTCCCTGGAATGGTAGAGTGCCATATTCATCTCAGCTTTAATGGCGACATAAACATGGAGAGAGCTCAACTTAGAACTAAGGACGACATGTATCATTTCTATTCTTTGATAAACGCACAAAGACAGCTGATAAGTGGTTTCACTACAATAAGGGATGCAGGATGTAACACTGGTATAATGCCTTCACTAAGAAGGATTCTTGATATGGGAGTGTTTGCAGGTCCTAGAATTGTTAATTCTGATAAAGGAATATGGCAGTTTGGTAACCAAGAAGCAGTCTATCCTGAATCTATTATAGCTTGGGATCGAGAATATGATCAAACTTTGACTGGAGTAGATAATGTCAAACATGCAGTTAGAGATTTAAAATATCGTGGGGCTACTTATGTGAAAACTGCGACAACAGGTGGTGTACTTCATGGGATGGAAAGTAAAGTCAGTTTCTCCTTGTGGACTATTGAAGAACTTGAAGCAATTGTCGAAGAAGCTCACCGAAACGATATGCATGTAGCTGCACATGCTCACGGTAAAGCAGGAATCGATAAAGCAGCTGTGACTGGAGTAGATACTGTAGAACACGGTAGTTTTATGGACGAAGAATCTGCTGATTTGATGATTAAACATGGTACTTATCTCATTCCTACTCAAATGGCAGCAATGGGTTTAATCAGTCCTGATCTTCTGAAAACCATGCCTCCTGAAGTACAAAGGAAAACTGTCGAAGTTGATAGTGCTATGAAAACCAACCATAAGATGGCTTTCGAAAAAGGAGTGAAAATAGCGATTGGTACCGATGCTGGAACACCTGGTAACTATCATGGAAACAGCGGATCTGAAGTAGTCTTAATGGTTAAAGATGTCGGTATGACCCCTGTTCAAGCACTACAAGCTGCAACTATTGAAGGGGCAAAAGCTATCTGGTTAGATGAAAAGATAGGCTCTATCGAACAAGGAAAACTAGCTGACATAATCATCAGTGATAACAATCCTCTAGATGATATAACTGTTCTAGAAAATTGGAAAAACTTCTCTTACATAGTTAAAGATGGAAAAATTATGGTCAAGAATGGGATATTAACCTATTTTGCATCTATAGAAAAACCTCCTCTTTAATTTTCTTTTATCTCTTTTACTATGTTTCTCACTTTGAGGAAATTTTAATGTGGAGAAAAATACTTAATAGTCCAAAATCTTGACTTCAGTTTCATGAAACGTCAATCGTTTATGGAGGAAATTGTTAAATCAAGCTATTTCAAATACGATTTGATAGTGTTAGTTGGTACAATACTTGTCAACTGTTTAGTTACAGGATTACTACATATAGAAATGTGGGGATTATACTTTGCGCCATTTTTCGGAGGTGGCGTAAGAGGATTGTTTATGCGTAGCAA
>CAZPXJ010000176.1:0-6263 GCA_964590855.1 uncultured archaeon | reverse complement strand
CAGTTGAAAAGCATCTGGTTCAAGATTGGTAAATTTGCAACTAAATATTCTATACCTATTATTGTGATTACTTTAGCTGCAGCTGTTCCAATATCTATACAAATGTTGAAGATGGGAACATCTATTGCTGAGAATCATATCCTTCCTAGACAAGCAGCATCGACAGAAGCTTTTGAGATGTTAAAAGAAGATTTCCAGCCAGGTATGTTAGCTCGTATGTTTATAATTATTGATACAAATCAGACAAATGGTATTTTTACTCAGGATTTCTTTACAACAGGTCAAAATCTTCTAATTGATATTGTCACGGATACGGATATAACTGCAGAATCTTTCACAACAATATTCTGGGGTGGTGGGTCTGCAATACCATTCATGTTTGTTGAAGATTGGATAAATCCAGCTCATCCAGCATATAATGAAACCACAGCTATTCTCTATCGAGATATGGTTTTAACTCGATATGCTAACTATGACAATTCAACAGCGTTAATTGAAATCCAACCAAGTTTTGATCCATTTGGGAGTTATATAGAAGAATGGATTAAAGATACTCGAGTTATTCTAGCTGAGTACGATAGCACTTCAGCGTATGATTTTCATTTAGCAGGAGATACTCCTGAAGTTGTTGATTCTGTTGATACCGTTTATGACATGTTTCCATTGATGATAGGTATCATCATTATCATAGTTTATGTGTTAATTGCCATTATGTTCAAATCGGTATTTGTTCCTTTGAGATTGATTGTAACTATTGGTCTAACCTTATCTTGGATCTATGGCATTTCGTCTTTGATATTTGATGTGGGAATAGTAGATGGAATCATCCCTGCTCTCCAAGACATTAACGCACTTTATTGGGCAACACCTGTAATGAGTTTCAGTATACTCATAGGCTTGGGTCTTGATTATGATATATTCTTACTATCCAGGGTTTCAGAGTACAGGAATAGTGGATATTCTGAAAAAGCTTCAGTCATTAAAGGTCTCTATCGAACAGGAGGTATTATTTCTATGGCAGGAGTAATAATGGCTATCGCATTTGGAGGAATGCTGTTTAGTACTACAATGATTCTCAATGAATTTGGATTCATTCTTACTTTAGCCGTCCTAGTAGATACTTTCATAATCAGAACAATTTTGGTTCCAGCTATTATGAGTTTAGCTTCTAGATGGAATTGGTGGCCACGTAAACTTCCAGAAGTTACGAAGGATCTGAATGATATAGAATAATCCATATCCTTTTTTGGTTTCTTTTCTTTTTACTTACTTAGGGGGTTGAGGCTTAACTATAGTAGTTTCTAGACGAATTTATGAAGGAGTAGAATTAGTATAAAATACTTTAACTCCTAGACTTTCTGAAAAAAAAGACATTTTTTTGGTTACAGATTACCCAAGATTTATTAGCTATAAAATCTTAATAAATAATATCTAAAGAATTGATAGTTATTATTACACAGAAGGGGAATACGCAATGTTTGGAGTATATTTAGAGGGTTTAAGACACGCTGAGGAATTAACAGAGAAAGGTAAGCATAATGAAGCAGTTAATGAATTAAATCTCATTGAAAAGGGTGTAGAGCTTAGTGAAATTGAGAAACTAGCTGCTATGCTACTAAATTGCAAAATAATGATCAATATAGGTGATTTTGAAAAAAGTTTTTTGTTAGCAAAAACAGCTTTCAGAAAAAGTATAGAATTATCAAATCCTTTACTTGTAATTGATTCAACAATAATATTTCTGGAAGCAACAAATGGTTTAGGGTTACTCTATGATTCTTCTAAGAAAGAACAAACTGAATATGTAAAAATGATTACACGAAGTGAGGATATTCTAAAATCTGTTAAAAATCTAAAAAAGAAAGACAAAGATCTGCGAGATGAAAATCTTGGCAAATTTAGAGGAATAATTGAATATTCTCAACTAAAAACAGTTCCTGCTTCAGATAAAGCAATAACTTCAAAGATTGCTAATATTCCGATAGAGAAAGTTAAAGGCGTAGGGCAAAAAACTGCTGTTTTAAAAGAAGCAGGTTATACTACTGCAGTAGATCTTTCTATCGCTTCTGTAGATGATTTAGTAAAAATCAAAGGTATTGGAGCTAATACTGCCCCAAAACTAATTCAAGCAGCTAAGGATTTGATTGAATCAAGCTAAATATTTCTTATCCATACTTGTAAGTTCTCAATCTGTGGATCGATTGTCATTTCCATAGTAGTAGTTGCCCAAGAATCTAAGGTTGAATTAAAGTAATATGAAAATTCAAATTCATCAAATATGAAGTCATTCCATTCATTTATTTTCATCAATCTTTTTGCGTAATATAATACTACAGAGATGTTATATTGCTGTGCTAAACTTATCAAAAAAGCAGGCTCTAGATTTCCTGAAGAGATTCTTTGATTACTAATATCTACTAATTGTGGAATAATAAGTCTGTCTGAATAGTATGCAATTGAAGGACTATCTGTTAAAAAGAATTCATCAGGGTCAATTAAAGTTTGAATTAATTCAGCTGTTTTTAAGTACATTTCATTCGAATCAGATGTATCGATTTGAGTGAAATATACAGGGGATGTTATACTGAAAATTAATACTGTTAATGCTATAACATTGGAAAAATCATTCCGATAAAACTTGCTAAGAAATTTATTAATTTTTAGAAATAGTACTTTAACTAATTTATTTTTCTCTGTTATTTTTTTTACCAATGTTAGCAACTTTCTCTCAATATATTTTATAATAGAGAATAAAGAAAGTGAAGCTAACATAGCCATAGATGGAATAACATGTACGAAGTGTTGCTCATAAATTGGTGAATATAGTAATAAGACCAAAAGATTATAGAAAGTCCAAATTAAAGCTATAATTTCAAACCTATTTCTTCTATTTATGATGGGTATGATAACTATTACAACTAAAGCAAAAAGAATGATATCTGTTCTTAACCAATCAAGTAGGTCCTTAAATCCATTTAATAATGATCCAATGTTCCTATCCTTCTGGATATGAAAAAAGAAAACTTGATCTAAGAAATCAGATAAATCATATTTGAATATTACAAAGATCGGAAGAATCAGACCCAACAGAAAAGGAAGAACCTTCTGTTTTTTTTTCTTAGAGAATATATAATAGAAGAAGATAAAAGGTACTGGAATTACTCCAAATAACTTAAATAATATACCAATGCTCAAACTAACACCTGTTAGAAACTCCCATACAGAAAATCCATCACACTTAATTGATTGATAAAAGAACCATAAACTGAGTATCGAGAAACTAGCTTGGGGAACATTCGGCATAATAATTCTGGCATGATCAATCCAGTACTCAGAGAAAAAACCTAACAGAATCATACTAATTGGAATTATCAACCAAGCTTTGGTTTCTGAGAGAAAATGAGATTTCGAATTTCTTAATTTGTTCTTTGTTATTGTTAAACAACATAAGGCAGTTGCAATGAATCCAATAATAGATAACAAAACCACAGTTACTCTACCAGCAACTAGTAAATCTGGGATATATGAGGTGGTTATCCTAACAAACTCGAACAAAAAAGGTGTCTGTGAAATGAATATTTGTGAGTAAAGCTGTTTTCCATCTCTAAAAAGAAGATTTGAAACTAGGTACACACCCTCATCATAATCGATTAGCTCAGTTTTTCCAATGTATATTATATAGAAAACAAAAACCATTACTGCTGAAATTAGAATAACAATGAATTCTGTTAGACTTAAATCAAATAATCTTAATACTCTTGGTGGATCTTTTTTCCTGTTTTGTATAGAATCATCTTCAATATTTATGATTTGCATAGAATCTGAATCATTTTCTAGTTCTATCATAAGATCCCTTTTCATTAGTTGAGTATTAGTTGGATAGTTTATTTTTCAAGAATATAAGATTTTTGAGAAAAAAAACGAAAATGACATATACTCTTTAGTTTTAATAACTCTTAACTTGTTTAAGTGATGTTATGACTGAAGAGAATATTGATGTAACAATTGTTCCGCACACTCATTGGGATAGAGAATGGTATCTACCTTTCCAGCATTTTAGACTAAAACTTGTTAAATTAATTGATCATATCATGGATTTAACAGAGAAACATGAATTTCCCTTTATGTTGGATGGTCAAACAATAGTATTAGAAGATTATCTAGAAATAAAGCCTGAAAACAAAGATCGATTAGTGCAGTTTATCCAAGCTAAAAAAATCGCTGTTGGTCCTTGGTATTTACTACCTGATGAATGGTTGATTGGTGCTGAAAGTTTTATTCGAAATTTGGAAGTAAGTTCCGATTTAGCTAAAGAATTGAATATACCTTTAATGCAAATAGGCTACTTGCCAGATCAGTTCGGTCATTCGAGAGCTATTCCTCAAATTATATCTAATCTAACCTTCTTTAAAGCTGCAGTGATGTGGAGAGGTGTAGGTCCTGAGATTATGACAGTTCCTTTCATTTGGAAGAGCGAGTTTAATGCCCAAGAATCAATCTTAGGAGTATACATGCCTTTTGGATATGGTAATGCGGCAGATTTACCAGAAGAGGAAGAAAATTTAGTCAAATCAATAAAAGATAAGGTTGAAGATCTAAAACCATATTCTCCTTTACCCAATTATCTTCTCATGTATGGAACCGATCATCAATTTCCAAATTCTAAGATAATTCCTTTCATTAAGTTGATGCATTTTGAAAACTATGATATAAATTTCGGATTGTTGGATGATTATATCGATAAACTACAAAATTCCATGGTAGATTCTAATTATAAAGCTCCTGTATATACAGGAGAATTTCGTTCCTCTGCACGTGCCCCACTTCTACAAGATACCTATTCTGCTAGAATGTGGATTAAACAATGGAATCAGAAAGTCGAAGATCTACTTGTTCTTCATGCTGAACCATTGTTAACGTATTTATGGGTTTTTAATTTTAGAGATTATCCTTCAAGATATATAGATCTTGCATGGAAATGGTTACTGAAAAATCAAACTCATGATGGAATTTGTGGATGCTCAGTAGATCAAACTCATAATGAAATGATTTCCAGATTTTCTTGGGCTGAGAGTATTGCTGAATCTCAGATCGAAGAATTAAAATCAGAAATTGAAATATATGCAGATGAAAAAGAACCAATTTCTCTTTTTGTCTATAACCCTTCAAATGCAGTAGATGTTCCAAGCTTAGTTGAATTTGAAATTGATTCGAAAATACAAATTGCAGGTATAAAGGATGCGGAACAAAATCTCTTTCCTGTACAAGCAGAACACTCATCAGAAAATATACTTTTCGAAAATTCCTTTTCTCCAGTGATGTTGAAAGCGGGATTAAGACTCCTTCCTGGAAGACAGATTTCTGATGTATATATTAATGAAATGGTACTAATTGAGGATTTGGAAGCAGGAGTGTGCAATATAACTCTACTACTTGGAAAAGCACCAATCGGCGATTTTGATGTTGATGATTTAAAGAATCAAGCTATTAAAATTATTGAAAGTAAGAAATTCAAAAAATTCCATGTGAAAGCAACTCTTGGTACTAAGCAAAAATATTCAGCTTTGGTATATCTTACTCCTTGGAGTTTTAATAAATTCGAACTAGTATCTACTTCTTTAAAAATATCTAATACAGAATTTAAAGTATCAAAAAATGCTGTTTCTAACAAGTATTATGATGTTTCTTTTAACAATGATGGTACTTTTGATTTTCATGATAAGATTAAGAGTATTGGATATGAATCACTTCATAAATTCGAGGATTGGGGCGATAAGGGGGATGAATACACTTTTGGTAGAATAGGACCAGAAAGCGTGAAAGTAAAGAATGTTAAAAGACAAATAATTTCTGAAGGTGCAATATATTTTGATATTCAACAGAATTGTATCTTAGAACTCTATGAAAACCTCAGTGATGATAGAGCTAAACGAATCGGTAAAGTTGAAGTTCCTGTTGAAACAAGATTCAGGTTCTATAAAGAAATACCATTAATCGAATTTAAAACTAATTTAGTCAACAAGACCAAGGATCATAGGTTAAGAATCTGTTTTGATTTACCTTTTAGGTCTTTTGAAACTTTCACTTCAACTCACTTCGGAACAATAAAACGAAATAGTACTCAATATGGTGATGAAACCTACTCAGAAGCTCCTTCAGGAATTCAAGCTCAAAAGAGATATATTCGAGTTAATGATACTTTGAAACACTCTGCTTTAACTATGATCAATAAAGGATTACCAGAAGTCGAACTAGTCGAGGGA
>CAZPXJ010000175.1:0-6272 GCA_964590855.1 uncultured archaeon | reverse complement strand
CTAAAGAAGGACCGGAAGAATCACTTGTACTTTCCGTTGACACTACTTCTGTTGTCGTCCAGCTAGACGAGTTGGCATCCCATCGTTTGTAGAAGATATCGTAGTCTGTTCCGCTCTCTGCATACACAGTATAATCCTCCCACGCTATATGGACATTTCCTGCAGCATCCACCGCGAGAGACGGATAATGAGAATAACTTGTACTTTCCGTTGACACTACTTCAGTCATTGTCCATTTCCAAGTAGAATAATCAGCCTCAGTAACAATTTTCTGATTATCCTCTTCTATTGCAGCTTGTGAATTAAAAATAATTGTTATGGAAGTATTTAGCAAAAGTCCAATAATAATACTTGCACCAATACATAATTTCTGTTTGTTTATTTTCATACTATCAGCTCTTAAAATTTAAATTCTTTTCTTACAAAAGAATTTTTCAAATCATGAATAATAAGCGTGAAAAAATAAAAACATTTCCCAATCTATGAATTCATTCTTTGTTTAAAACTAGAATATTCAGAAAATAGAAAAACCCTTTTCGAGCATATTTGTATATGTTTAATCTATCTAGATAAAGAAAATCTTCCTATTACTGCGAGTCCACTACTTCTTGTAGTATCCCAGTTGTTATAATGTGAGGCAAAGCTTACTTAGCATTTTGACAATTAGAACTTATACTATTTTCTGAATCAAGATTACTGAGAAAACCTTGAAAAAATAGACTGATAAATTAATTTCATTGATGCATGTCACTTTTTTTCTTCCCCCTTTTTATAGGAGTTTAAATACTTTCATCGAGGTTAACCTCTACCAAAAGGAGTTGATACGATGTCTCAAATGACAAGAATAAGAATTACTCATGAACAAGGATTTGCAAGTAGAGAATGCTTGGAAGAAGCACTAGCAACACACAATCTATTGTCGCAATTTGCTATAGCTCGGGTGGGAGACAAATATCAGCTAGACGGAACATTATCTCACAGAGATAAAGATGAAATTACCTTAAAGAATGAACTTAAAGAAAAGCTAGATGAAGCAATAAGAACTATCTTACCAACCTACACCAGATTGTTAGCTACAGATGAATTCAATGACCAGGGATTTTATTTGAAGAGAGAGACTAAAGATATTCACGAGGAAACATTAGTTTTCGAGAAGATACACTCTTTCAGTGAAAGAGATGTCCCTGAACAGATTATTCTCAAAATCAGAAATGATTACAATTTGACCATCGATGCGCAGAATTTTACAGGAGACAAGTGTCGAGACACAACCAAAAAATTCGAAGACGATATAGGAAAAGTAATCGATAGAATCATGAAACCTGAAGAAGCAACAAATAACAGACGGCTAATAGAAATGGAAATCCCAATCTGTAGATGAGGAGAGTAGGTGTAAAGTTGCGTATTCATCAGATAATAGAAAGAACAAGAGCCAATGGACCAGGAGTACGGTTAGGTATATGGGTGCAAGGCTGTTCTAAGAACTGTGAAGGTTGCTGTAATCCTGAGACTCACGATTATAGTAAAGGAGAGGAGATTGAAACAGAAGAAATAGTTTCATTGATTTTGAAACATCGAAAGGAAATAGAAGGTGTATCGATAAGTGGTGGCGAACCTCTAGATCAGAGAGAGGAATTACTTGAGCTGTTGAAATATATAAGAGATGAAACTGATCTATCTGTAATAATCTGGACAGGATATACAAGTACCGAATTGAAAAAAATGCATTTAATGGAAGGTTTGTCTAAACTTGTAGATTTGATAATTGTGGGTCCTTATATTGAGGAATTGCATAAACCAGAAGGATTGCGAGGTTCTTCAAATCAAAACTATCTGTTTTTTACTGAAAGATATACTGAGAAGGATCTGAATATTCTTCCCAATGCAGAAATTATATTTGATAAAGGTGTAATGAGAATAACGGGAATAAACGCAGAGCGAATTAGGCAGTTATTTAGCTAATTTCCTTTTCATAATTTTTCTTCCACATACAAAGAAAGAAGTAATTCTTCTTTCGAACCTTGAAGTTTCTTGATCATCCTTTTCATCAATGTTCTTAGAATAGCAATCTCATCAGCTGTAAGCTTCTCATTTTGATTCTATTTTTCTTAATCCTTTTTTCCTTCTTCTTATGAGTACTACTAAGAATGTTGTAAACAAACCAAATAGGATGTTTAAACTTGTACTGTCGGTTGTTCCATTTGTGGGAGTTTCAGTAGTAAAAATTAGTATTTCGGTCGAGAAAGGATAAGGATCTTCATTTCCTCCGTCTAAGATGTATGAACCTGTGCCGTTCCAGTCGTAGAAATAATTGCCTTCATTTGTTGATACATCATACCAAGTATTGCTGAGGTCCATATCATAAGCTTGTGCTGTTCCATAACAACAAGTTGGATGATATTCATGTAGATTGTTTTCTATGAAGTTATTGTGATGTATAATACAATTCTCTCCTCCTTCTGAAAAGATTCCATACCCAGTATTATTCTGAATGTGGTTGTAAGTAATTTCACAGTATTCACCAGAGAGGGAAATTCCTACTCCTCTGGTGTTTATGATTCTATTATAAGACACATCGATATATGGTGTCATTTCACGAATAATAATACCATAACGAAAGTTGTCGATTAGGTTATGATTGATGTCAATGTAGGAGGAATACTGAACATATATCGCATCACCTAAGCCATCAATAAATTCACAATTCCTAATGACTATATTCTCACAATCTCTCAAGGCTATAGCGTCTGTAATGGTCGTAAAGAATTGATCCTCAATTATCACATTATGACAATTGATAAGCATAATTTGAGCATATTCTTCAGTTAAAGTTGTATCATTAAGCCCATAAAAAATCATAGAAGGTACGCCATTTATCAAATTATTATTCCAAGTATAAGTCATAGCATTAAGACTGGGTTGTGAAAATGCAAATCCTCCTTGATAGAAATTATTATCCTCTACTACCAAATCAGTTGATTGTTCAAAGGCTATTCCATAGTACATAGTTAATGAGTTTTGACTGAATGTAGATACGTCCGTATCCCAGAAATAACCAACCCAGCAGTTCTGAATAGTATTTTGTACAAATTCGGAAAATGGAGATGTTCTAAGTTCGAAAGCATAAACACTGCAACTATCGATGGTGTTGTATCTTACTTCAGTATAATCAGAATTTTCTGTATATAATCCATAGAAATATTGATTTACTATTGTATTTCCTAGAATTTCACATGATTCAGAATTTTGAAGTATAATTCCATATTCTCCATATTCAACTCGATTATCGGTAATTGTACAATTATGACTCTCTTGTAATCTAATAGCTACAAGTATTTGTCCATCAATGGTTGTTCTAGAACAGTTAACTAGTAGAATCTGTCCATACTCCTCAGTAATTACTTCATCCCTTAGGTCTAGAAAGAAACCATATGGCAAATCATTTACAGTATTGTTGATTAGAGTATATGTGTAGTAAGAATCCATGTAATACTCGTAATGATCTAACTCGTTTCGGATTAACCTGTTGAATGACAAAGTGGAACCTTCGCACCTTCCTATATCCATCCCTTGTCTTTCATTGTCAATCATAGTATTGTTAGAAATCTCTGAATTAAGGTTGTGAATTAGATCCAAGCCAATTTCGTTATATGATAAGGAGTTGTTAAAGCAAATCGAGTTTTCACATTTTACAATAGAACATCCATCACCCGAGTTATACATGCAAGTATTATTAGAAACATCTGCGAAATCACTTTCATAGATATAAGCACCTATCGAATTGTTGTTTGCAGTATTGTTTCTAAAGATAGAATTGGGACTGTATCTCAATTCAATTCCAAAATACTTATTATCTGTACAAATGTTTCCTGTGATCGTTGATGTAGTACAGTTGTCTATTCCAATACCACCATAATTATCATGACAGAAATTATACTCGATGACAACTTCTCCACAGTCCTCAACAAGAATGCCTTCATCAAAGTTATTGTTGCAAATATTGTTTTCAATTCTAGCTCTACCCGAACTCACTTGCTGAATTAGTAATCCATTAGTCTGGTTTTTGATAAAGCAATTACGAATGATGAAATATTGGGTTATGTTAAATATGCGTATACCAAATTCTTCTGAACCAGTTATGTTGTAGTTTTCTATAATATAGGGGTCAACTAGAGTACCTGTTCCAGGAAATGCGTAGCTTACAAAGTCTGAATCCTCATCTATATCAATGGATAAATGGGAGATATAATCTAGTGAAAGAGCTTTGTCAACTAGAACTCCTGTATTGCCTTGAATCGTTATAGGAAATAAACCTACAAAAATTAATACAATAAACGCTCTCTTCTTCATTGTCCTTTTCCTTTAAGTCTTGCGTAAACTTACAATATTATGGGTAAAAGCACTAATAAACCTTAGCTCTCTGATTTGGTTATTCTTATAGAACATCTAGAGTTTTTCTTCAACATACAAAGAAAGAAGTAATTCTTCTTTTGATCCCTCATGCTTCTTGATTATCCTTTTCATAAGTGTTCTCAACATAGCAATTTCTTCAGCACTAAACTCCTCCTCTTCTAAAAATTCACTCATTTTTCTAATAGCATAGTATTTGTTAGGCGGTTCGTCATCAATTGCTATATCCTTGTAAACCTCAGCAATAGGAGTATTCATCAGTTTCTTTCGTTCATCCAATTCTTTCATAACTCTTAGAACTAATTGTTCTGATTCTAGCATATCAGTACAATCATACTTGGGTCCAAGATCAGAAGTATCTTCCATAAATCTACTTCTATCAAAATATGTTCTACCATCGGCTGTGTATACAACCTTTTTATCACTTTTTCGAATCGGTGTGAGAATCTCTCTACTGTCAGTAGTAGCTAACTCTTTTCTCATAGCTTTGTGATCTTCATCATACCTCATGAGTTCTTCAATAACTGCTCTCTCCTCCATCAGTCTAGATAGTCTTTCTCTCTCCAGAGCAACATTATGCTCTTGGTTCTTATTTTCGCTCATATCTTATTCAAACCTTAATTTGTCGGTTGCGCAGAAAACTGCACACTCGCATTTAAAAGAATTACTGAAGAACTCCAAGGAAAAAACACATCCTCTAGTTTACCATATTTGGTAGTTCATCACCCATTTATCTAGAAGAGTAAGAATAGTCTGTTCTGAGGAACAATGAGGACAATTGAGTTTGGGTCCATCATCAGTTTCTTCTATCTCGAAAATATTTCCAATTAACGGGAAGATGACTCTCTTGAGTTGTTTTCCACAATGCTTGCACCGTGATTCTATTGAGATTTTATTACACTCTATGCAAAGGAAACGAGTTTTAGGATAAACAGAACTCCCTCCCACTCCGCACCCTACCTTGAATTCGAGGTCACATTCCAGACAGTGAAATTGATATACTTCAGACATTTTTAATTCTCCTTAGTATGTTTTTGAAGAAACCAAATTTAAATATAAGAAAAAAGTCGAAAAATGGTATTATTTTAGCAAGAATTAACCTTAATAAACTGTAAAGAAAAAGAATTAAATAAGTTGAATTTTAGATTTCATGGGAAGTTCCTGTGTTTTACGATTTAAGGGAAAACACTAGTGTTCCCGAATATTCGTTAATTTCCTAGGAACTGAGAGGAGATTTAATGCTCCTCTTCCATCCCTATTATCTGGCCTTAGAAAGGAGGCCAGGGTCCTGGGTCATCAGGTGGCCATGCGGGTCCGAACATTTTTCCATTACACCTCCGTTTTTGAAATCATTCACTTCCGATAACATGAGGAATATTTCTGCTGACAAAGAGATGAGAAATGGAAATATTGCCTGTTTCAAGACTTGAAGATGACAAATAGCTATCGGGTAATTTTGCCCAATACCTTTTGATATCAAAAATTCAAGCAAAAGAAATTAATATACCTTAGAAACTTAAGAAGTAATGCATTTAATTCAAAATCCTGATCAGAAGCAAAGGATGGAACAAGCTAAAGAAATTTTGAAAGATTTATTTGAGGATTTTGAAAAATTAGTACACAAATATGAAGCTCAACTAGATTCTCCTGAGTGGGATGTAATATGTTTCTACATACAAAGTAAATTATCTAAGAAAAAGCAAATCTTGGACCAATGGTATAAATTTTGGTCAATTAATAGAAAACCTTTGAAATTTGAAAATTTCAACTATATGGTTCCCTTTTCTTACAATAATTTCTGTTGTTCAAGAGAATCATCTGAACATTTTTTTGAAATTCTGAATCATTTTCAACAGAATAAA
>CAZPXJ010000174.1:0-6283 GCA_964590855.1 uncultured archaeon | reverse complement strand
TCCTCCACTTAGCTGATGAGGGTAATCTTTAGCTCTGGAAGAATCTATTCCTACTGTCTCCAAAATATCTAATACTCTCTCCCAAGCTTCTTTATGTTCAATTTCTGTGTCATGAATGGTAATTGCTTCTTTTATTTGATTCCCAACTCTATGGACAGGATTCAGAGCATTCATAGCCCCTTGAAATATCATGGCAATATGCTTACCTCTGATTCTTCTCATTTCAGCTTCTGTAAGATCTAACAAGTTGTCTGTTCTATCTTTTATTCCTCGTTTAAAGAGAATGTTATCAACAACTGCTTGTTCAAATAGTGTACTTTCCTCTTTAATTTCTCTAGCAGGTTTTACTTTCTCATACAAGTATTTATCATAAAAGCCATCATATGATCTTATAGCTTTGTGAGTAAATTCATAATTTATTTCACCACCTAAGATCCTCCCAGGATTTTCTATCATTCGCATGATAGAAAGACATGTGGTTGTTTTTCCACATCCTGACTCCCCTGCAAGACCAAGAACTTCTCCGTTTTTCAATTGAAAACTGACATCATCTACTGCTTTCACTGAACCTGACTGAGTATCGAAATATGTTTTAAGATTTTTTACATCGAGTAATACCATTTCATCACCTCTTTCTCAAACGTGGATTAACAATTTCATCAAGAGCCATTCCAATAAAGGCAAAGCTCAGAGTAATCAAACCAATAGCTAATCCGGGTGGGAAGAACATCCACCAAGCACCAGACGATAAAGCTGCCTGTTGCTGAGCAATATAAAGCATCTGACCTAGAGTCCAGTTTAAGGGGTCTCCAAGTCCAAGATACGATAAGAATGATTCATATAGAATAGCTTGCCTCATTGAGGTTATAATCATTGTTAGCATAAGTGGAAATACATTAGGTAATATGTGCTTGAAGATAATATATCTTGAACTTGCTCCTGAAGATTTAGCACTTGTAACGAAAGCTCTTTCTTTTATTGATAGTGCTTGACCTCTAATGAGTCTAGCTGAAACTGGCCAAAATACAACGATATAGACTACAGCTATGACTGACCAATGGACCTTTCCAAATAAAAAGGGTAACGATGCTAGTACTAACATCAATGGCAATGCAGGCATTACAAGTACAACATCTGTTATACGCATTATAATGGTATCAACCCATCCACCTAAATACGCGCTCGCTACACCAATCGTCGTACCTACTATCACAGTTAAACTTCCCGCGATAATTCCAATTAAAAGTGAAATACTTAAACTATCTAATAATACAGTGAATACATCTTGACCATAACGATTTGTTCCTAGAATGTGTGTAAGAGTTGGTGCTTGAAGAGCCTCACTTTCACCATAAGAATCTGGGTCCCATTTGGTTAATCTGGAACCTCCAATTGCAAGAATTACTATTGTTGTTAGTAGAATGAGTCCAGAAACACCCATCCAATTTCTCTTAAATACACCCCAAGTTTTCTTAAATTTGTTAACACTTCGTTTTTGATTATTTGGATTCCCTATCATTAAGTAAACAAATATGGTTGCAAACAAACCTAATATTAATGCAAGACCTGTCCAGATTGATATATTCTCTGCTTTGATTCCTAATATCAAATCTGTTATTCCAAGAATTAAAGGAATTAATCCAGTTGTAATAATCATCCATTTCTTAGGTTTAAAGAAGTATAATATTAATGGAACAATTGCTGAAGCTGCAAATATAATGTCAATTATTCCCCAAGCTAATTGAATTGATTTGCCTTGTTGATTATAGAGTGGATAGACTACAGCCAAAAAACTAACTAATGCCATAGCTGAAGCTGAAACCCACAAAAGAAAATTCATCTTCTTATTGAAGAGAGTAATGTCTTTGATCTCTCCATAGAGTTGTGCAAAATACACGAATGTAATAACACTAAATACAATTGCTATCCATAGCCAAATTGAAGTCATTGAAGCTGGGAATCCAATCAAGAATCCCAAAATTGTTCCTGCCAGCGGTACTATTCCGATCCAGAATTTTCTTTTCCTAGTTTTATCATTAGTGAATAGTATAAATACTAAAAGAATTGTAGCTGCTCCTATACATTCTGATATTCCTCTAAGTAGATGATATATGCCACCTACTGGATACGCAGGAAATGCATGTAAAACTGCATCAAGTATTAATGCTGCTGAAGTGATTGACCAAAATATTCCTGTCATAATTCTTGAATTCTGAAAAACAGTTCTCTTAATTAGATCAAATGCTTGTCTAACTCTTCCTGTAAGTCTTAATGAATGATTAGCTACCATTAAATTTGAAAATAATAAGAGTATGTTCCAGAAATCTGCTGCACCTAAACTCAATGAAATAATTGATAAAGTAAATGGAATTAATCCAATGAAGTAAATATCTTTACTACTTTCAGGTCTCCAAAGCACAACAATTAAAATAACAATTGAAGCTAAACCAATGATATTTGAAATTCCCCAAATTAGATAATTTGGATTAACCATAATCGGTGTTTCAATTCCCAGTTGCAAATGAGGTAATAATCTGTTTGTAATTGGACTGTTATAAGCTGGAAGGGCTTTTAGTACTGCATCTATTATGAACAAAATAGATGATAAAATCCAATAAATCATAATTTTTCTTAAACGTTTTGTATCTTGTTCTTCCATTTTTTTCACCTATTCCGCCTTAATTCTTGGGTCAACAAATCCATACAAAATCTCAGCTATAAGTAGACCCAGAAGAGTTATTCCAGCTATGATTATGAAAGTACCCATCAGTAATTGATAATCTTGGTTTTGTATTGCACCATAGATGAGCGTTCCCATCCCTTTGTAAGCAAATACGTTTTCAACTAATAATGCCCCCCCAATTAATCCTCCAAAACTCATACCTATGGATGTTATAACCGGTAAAGCCGCATTTCTAAATCCATGTTTGAAAAGCACTTGATTGTCATTTAGTCCTTTTGCTTTTGCAGTTTGAATATAATCTTCTGTTTTTACATTGATTAAATTCCCTCGCATGAACCATGACCAGCCTAAAACACCAGATATCATTAAAACAACAAGTGGTAAGAACATATGCCAAAGGATATCTAAGATTTTCATGAAGAGTCCTCCAGAAAATGAAGCGGAATACGAACCATAGATTGGGAAATAAATTAACCACCCTCTATCTCTCGCCATAAATCCAAAAACTGCTATGAATATCATTCCTACAAAGAATAGTGGAATTGCGTTATAGACATTATATGTGAGAACGAAAGCTGAATCTAATTTTGATCCTCTTCTCCAAGCTACAATAGCTCCTAATATTATTCCTATTACTGAATTTAGAACGAAAGCTGTTCCTAGAAGTAGGAGTGACCATGGGACGAAATCTGCAATTATTGCATTAACATATTTCATATGCAGATATGAATAACCGAGATTTCCAGATAGAACATTTCTGAGATATATCCAGTACTGATTCCAAAGAGGTTCATTCAACCCCCACCTCTCAATTAATGCTTGCGTTACACTTGGATCAACATCTCTTTGAGTAGCAAAGATAAATGTAGGATCTCCAGGCATTACTCTATATATTATGAATACAAGTGTTATTGCCACATAATAAGCAACAACCGCAAAGAATAATTTCTTTACAATATATCTTACAATTCTCCAGTTTATATTTCTCCAGATATAATAAGACCAAATAAGAAGTCCAATTGTAGCAATAGCAACAACCTCAAGTATTGTTTTTGCTAGATATGCTGGATTTCCTGTAGTCTTGTAATCTGGAATGGTTATCTTAAGTAATTCTCCTAAAATTAGGATGACGTTAAGTAACCAAAAGCTTCCTGAAGATACTTTAAACAATCTTCGGTTTTCTTCCATTTTGTCTTTTTTAACAGTGTAAACATAAACAACTGTAAGAATAACAGTAGCAACTGCACAACCTAGTGCTATCCACATAGGTATTGATGCTGTTCCACCAAATACAATTGCTGGACTATAAATTAACCTTCGTTTCATTTCAAGAAAAGTGTTTCCTCTAAATCTCAGCGCATTGCTGTTGAAGAATGATGCAATGTCTTGAGGTGTTGCTAAAGACGCAATAGCTCCTACAATTACAGCAGTAATAGTAAATAATAAAGGTAAAGAACTTACGGCAATGAAATAAGGAAAATTCTTTGTTTTAACAAAAAATCCTTGTTTTACATCATCTTCTTCTCTCATATCCATAATATAATCTCCAATGGTTAAATCTTCTATAATTGAAATACTTTTAAATTTTTCGGGTTATACTTAATGTTTAGATATTCATTGTTAAACTAAACATTACTTAAAATAAGATTTAATAAAAAAATAGAAGGAATCTAAGGTTTGAAACCTTAGTTCTGTTGATTATTTTCTACGCTTTCGGAATTTGGTAAATCCAACAGTGGCCATTACTGAAACAACTGCAGCAATTATTGTGAATGCTGGGGCGCCTCCAGTATCAATTGGGTTAATCAGATGTATATTTAACCAAGTTTGCCAATTATCTGGACCGGTTGTATTACCCATTACATATCCTGCGAATTCGTCTGTACGATATAAAGCTACACCACCAAGTACGTTAACTGGTATGTATGGAAGATCGGTTGCAACAATCATTTGAATTTCATCAAGTTTTTCTGAAATTTCAGTTTCATTAACCGAGTATAAGATGTCGTCACAAAGTGCAGTTACGTTATCTCTTGCTGTGCCTTCCCATCCAGGAATGTTAACTTCGTCTGATCCCCACCATCTGTCAGCGCTAAACATCCAGTATGCCCAGTTTGGATAGAAATCACTCCAGAAGCCTACCCAACCAAGGAAAGCCCAATCGTAGTCGTACTTGTCTGGATATGTTCCTCCAGGACCACCAACATATGTCCATAAGAGATCAAACAATATTGGTACAAGTGTTACTTCAACACCGATATCAGCCATATAATCTTGGATTAATTTTGCTGTATCAACTGACTCTTGAGCTTCTGCAGATACCAATAACTCGAATGAAAGATCTGTACCGTTAGCATCTTCTCTAATTCCATCACTTCCAAGGTCATCAGTAAATCCAATACTGTCTAGTAAAGCATTAGCTGTTGCAACATTGTAGTCATATGTTGGAATGGCATCATTGTAGTAAAGACCATATGGTAAACTCATTGAGGCTGGAGCTGGTAAACCTCTACCATAACGAGCGATATCTATAATTTCTTCTCTGTTGATACCAGTTAGAACAGCTTGTCTGAATTCTAATACATTATTTGGATATCTTCTCTGATTCATGGTCAAGTACATGATGTAATCTTGGTAGAACTCGTGTACTTCAATGTCTGGATCCACCCTTGCTAAAGCTTCTAATTCTGGTGGTGGACCACCCATCATTTCGATTTCACCAGTACTTAAAGCATAGTACTGAGATTCAGTAGATGGAATCAATTGAATTATTAGTTCCTCAATCCAAGGACCCTCTAGGTAATAGTTGGGGTTTCTAGATAGTTTGATAAATTGACCAGTTTCCCATTCCTCAAATACGAATGGACCACTTCCAATTGGTGCTTCATTGTTGAATGAGTAAATGTCACCAACAGCATCCCAAATGTGTTCAGGCAAGATGGTACCAGTAGCAAAATCTAATAGTACATCTGCGGATTTTGGTGAAAAATCAAATTCAGCTTGAATCTTATTTTCTGCTGGAAACTTAGTAATACCAATTAGGTCGTCAAACATCCAACTTCTACGTGGGAGGCCAGGATCAGCTAGTTTTAGATTCCAAGTATATTCAACATCATCAATAGTTAACGGAATTCCGTCGTGCCATACAGCACCAGATTGTATTGTGAAGTTCCATACTGTGTTATCTAAACTGTGTTCCCATGAAGTAGCTAAAACAGGTATTGGATTGTTTTCTGTGTCCAAATATACGAGTGCATCGTATACAAAATCAATTATGTATCCTTCATAAATTGAACCATATGTTAAGGGATTAAGTGTAAGTGGATCGGTTCCACTAGCAACTGTAACAGAACCTCCGACAAATGGGTCAGCAGCAAGGACGGGCATAAAAGAAGATGTAGACATAATTACAGCAAATAATATTGCTGTTGAGATTAATAATTTTTTATTCAAATTTCTCAATCCTTTGTTTTTTTCCTTGCCTTTGATAGTTCATCAAAGACTATTATAGAAAAATCTCTGAAATATATAAGTATTTCGGGAAAAAAAATATATGTTTAGCAAAAATGTTAAAAACTAAACATTATATTTATCTTGCAG
>CAZPXJ010000173.1:0-6317 GCA_964590855.1 uncultured archaeon | reverse complement strand
CTTCAATAGTAGAGTACAGTCCTCCAGATGCCATTGTAATGATATCATGCTGATTGTAAGGGATGTTGTTTTTGCCCTCTCTGAAGTAACCAACTGCTATTCGACTAGGATACGGAACTAATGAAGATATAAAACCACTAGAAGTCATACCGATAGGGTGAAGTAATGAGTCCCTCATTTGAAGTGCAAACCATTCCCCTGTTACAACCTCTATAATTCTGCCAAGGATATTAAAACCGACATTTGAATATTTGTATCTATAATTTGCAGGAAAAGCAGTATATGATTCTTCTAAAGAGGCTACTATATCTCTCATCACATATGTATTATTATCCCAAGCCCATAGAGGAATATTACCATTTCTTGGCAAACCGGAACGATGTGCTAAGATGTTTCTGATTGTGATTGGATCTGAATCATTGAAGCGATAGTTAATTTTGAAATCTGGCAAGTAAGTAGTAATTGAGGCATCCAAATCCACTAAACCTTCTTCATATAAACGCATAATTTCTATAGCAGTAAAGAGTTTAGAAATTGACCCAACCTTAAAAACAGTATTCACATCTGCTTGCATTTCTGTCTCTAAATTAGAGAAGCCTGTTACTTCTTGATATATTGTTTCATCTCCAACAATTAAGCTCACAGCTGTACTTGGAAGATCGTATTTTTTCTGTAATTTACTTATTTCATATCGAGTGAAATCAATGGCATAAGAGTAATCATCTAAAGGTATATTTCTTGGTCTTATTGGAGGATAAGGAATAACACTAAGCGTAATAGTTAAAGCTGTTACAACAGTAATCAAGCTGATTAATTTAATAGTTTTTTTCTGCAATTTCAATGAATAAGTCCCCTGAATTTACATCATCATGAGGTATGGAACCTTTATATACCTAAGTAAATGAATTTCCTCAGAAAAGTAGAGAAAATCTCACTCTAAGTTAATATGTTATTGAGTAAAATATTCACTTGTTTTTTCTCTGTATTTTAGCTAAATTTAATCCAGCATAGGCACCTATTACACCCTGTATTATTCCATAAGGAATAAGGAAATACCAATAGGTTAGGAAATCTCTAGTTATACCTGGTGTATCAACATAAAACAGCTTTAAGGGGATGATGGATAATAATAATGAAGCCAAACAGAATATAATTGAGGAAAATATGATAGCTAAAGTTTCATTATCTAATATCTTAACAAGATACATAGATAGATCTGCTGATAGTCCATAACCCACATAAATTGCACCCCACCCAATTGCTGCCCAAGGAGATTTTAGAACGGGGTTCTCATAGTATTCTAACCAAAGTTCTATTCCTATTCCAATCAAACCATTAATACCAAAAGCAAACACTCCAAACCAGTTAACTTTGAATTTTGAATAGAAATAATAGAGTATGAGGGTAAGAAAAATTAGGACAAAGTAATGATAAGCATATCCCATTTGATTCTCAAAAAGTAATACATCAAATAAGAAAGTAAATAATCCAATTACCATACCAATTAAAAGAAAACAGAGGCTAGCCCAACCAACAGTTTTCCAAGTCCATTTTTGAAACCAAGTAGCTTCAATAACAGAATTCGACATAATATGAATATGAACACCCTAATTTATATACATTTACAATAAAAACTTAAGGTTTTGGAGGACCTTGTTTAACCATTTTTCTCATTTCTTCGACTGATGGCTGCATCAAAGTATTAACATGTTCAAGCCACCAAGTTATTCCAACATCCACATAAGATTTAATTATATCCTTGTGATGATTCGGTGTAAAAAAACCTGATCCAAACACCATAATTTCAAAAGGCTCATCACTTGTTCTATTTTCTTTAGCAATGTCAATAGTTTCTTTTAGCTCTGTATGTGTCAAATCTTGAGGAAAATTTTTGTGAATTGGAAGCATTCCATCATATTTTGATGCACGAATGAATGGTTTCTTGAAAGGCCAAGTACCACCAAGAATCAAAGGTATTCGAGGTTTTTGAATGGGTTTTGGTAGGAGACAAGCTCTATCAATCTGATAGTGCTTCCCAGTAAAAGAATACATCTCACCTGTCCAAAGTCCTTGTATAATTTCGAGACTCTCATCCATTTTCTCAGCTAGTAATTCTAAGTCATAATCTTGTCCGAATGCTTCATATTCAATATCGGGTCCGCCTAAACCGAGACCCAAGATCAACCGACCTTTTGACAGCACATCTAAAGTAGCAGCCATTTTTGCAAATTGCCAAGGATGATATCTAGGAAGAGCAGAAACACAAGTTCCAATTTTGATTTTATCTGTTTTAGCTGCAATTGCACCTAGTAAAACCCAAGTTTCAGCGATGGAGGAGATGTGCTCTCTGCTAAACATCACATGATCAATTAGGAAAATGCCATCCCAACCAGCTTTTTCCGCTTCAACAGCAAAATCAATAACTACATCAGGATTTGAAAACTCATTGAATTGAATCAAACCCAGACCATATTTTATTTCTGAAGTCATTTGTATCATCATAGTAGAAAATGAGACATTCATATACTATTTTTATACCATAAATGTGAAATCTCAAACCTCATAATTCCATATTTTAGCTAAACTCTTTACTGATTTCACTTTATGGTTAATAGTTTAACCTAAACCTCATTCATACAATAATTCTTCTTTCCATGTATCGAAGAAGGCGGCTTTATGAACTACATCGGAGGTCAAACTAACAATCTTTTCCTTTCTTAGATCAGTTATAATTTCATTTAACTGTTTCATATTATTGCACCATACCCAACACAAAATGAAGTTGGGAAGATTTCCAAAACTCCAGATGAAGAAAATATGAGGATGGAATTTATCCATAATTCTTTTTGCAAATTCATTTTTATTTTGGTCTATGTCTAAGACGATTTGAAATACGGTAAAGATATCATTAGAGCTTAAAGGATAGAAATCTATAGATAGCTCTAATAACCCCTCCTGATACATTCTATTAATTCTTCTAGTAACAGTATTTGCTGTACTTCTTACCTCTTCAGCAACTTCAGAGATTGGTTTTCTAGAATCATTATGAAGAGAACGAATTATAGCTCTATCCAAAGTGGAAAAAGATACGGGGGTTTTCAAAGGTGTAATATAAGGGATGGGAGAAGCTGAATGCACACCAGATAAGAAACCTACTGTTGAGGATTCAATCTTAGCTGTTTTAGCAACAAAAGTTGAATATTCATCTAGAGCTCCGATGTTTTCTAAGTAAGATCCAACATAAAGATAATTACGACTAGATAACATAACATGAGAAGTATGATTATTTCCGGCTAAATCATCTGCAAGTTTATCTGGGTCATTAAGACCACTTTCTCCAAAAATAAAGACATAAGTCGCATCTACTGCATAAGGTTTGATTTTTGCTGTAAATCGATGTATAATGCCCAAGTTGATCAAGGCATTAACTCGTTTGTAAACTGCGTTTACAGATAATCCTAACTGTTCAGCAATTTCTCGATAGGTTAAGCGGGAGTTAACAATAAGAAGCAGAACAATCTTGAAATCGTCTTTATCCATATTCTAGAAAATGAAAAGTGAGTAATATATCTTTCTAGTTCAAGATTCTACATTATTCTGCGGTACATTGGTTTGTTTCATCCTATGGTGTTCTGTAATTTTTGTTAGAAAAACAATGCCTACAAATGCTAGAATTTTGATAGCTTTTTCAACTTTTAAGTTTAAAAAACTAATAAGATGATTTCTCTTCTTCTCCCAAATTTGTGATGGGTTCTACAAAATTTCAATCCAAATGAAGATTCTTTACTCCATTCTGTAAACATGATTATAAAAAGGCACAAAGAGAACTATCTCTTGAAATGAAAGTACTAGTAATTGTTAGCAGTGGCAGAAAACAAGGAAATACAGCAGAAATAGCAAAATTACTAATCAAACAGATAGAAGAACAAGCATCAAAAGACACTTACTATTTGGAAACAGAACTAATCTTTCTTAATGACTACGAAATAAAACATTGTATTGGGTGTAGAAATTGTATGGATAGAGGGGAGGATAAATGTCCGTTAAATGATGACCTCTCCAAAATAAAAGCTAAAATAGATGAATCGGATGCAGTTATTTTTGGCAGTCCTGTTTATGTAGATAACGTTAATTCAATGATGAAAGCATTAATTGATAGATTAGCATATATTTGTCATCGTCAAGAATTTTATGATAAATCTGCCTTTGTTTACTCAACAAGTGGAGGTTCGTCGAATAAAAAAACAAACAATACAATGGTGGGTGCTCTGATAAGTTGGGGGTTTAATTTCATAGGGAGAGCTGGTTTCACCATCAAACATCATGATACAAAAAAAGAAATTGAGGAGAGATATAATTCAAGTTTAATAGCTATATCAAATAAGATTTACAAAAGTTTGATAGAAAGAAGCTATACGAACCCTTCAGTAATATCTCTTGCAATATTCAAAGTGCAACAGAAAGAACGTGGAGACCCTAAGAAGGCTCATCCACTGGATTACAAGTACTGGAAAGAAAAGGGATGGGCAAATCCAAGAACCAAGTACTACGGTGATATAACACTTAGCCCTTTCAAAATGTTCCTAGGAAATGTAATATACAGAATAATATCTCTGCTTTATGTTCATTAAAAAATTAAGTAAAAGTTTAAGAGACCAGTTAAATCAATTCACAACCAATGAAATTCTTAAGAAAAAAAAAGATAACAATAAAAATTGGTTTAGTTGTTTTATTACTTCTGACTCTTTCTTTTCAATTTTCAGAAACTGGTAGAACAGAAGTATCAACTGAAAATAATATTGTAGGTATAAATGCTTATTTGACTTCTGGAATCATAATAAACAATTCCAACATTGCTTCATATAGTTCATCAGGTTCAGGATCAGATAATGATCCTTACATTATCGAAAATCTATACATCGATACAACAGATTCAAATGCTGTAGAGTTTGAAGGCGTAGCACCTTCAATCTATTATGTTCTTCGAGACTCTCATTTAATTGGTAACGGTTATGGAGTCTACATTTCAGACAATATTGATGGCGTAGCATCTATCATAAACTGTACTATTGAAGGAGCTCTATCAATAGGTGGTGCAAATGCTAAAGGTCTAACCGTTCATAACAACACCTTAATCTTTAGTCAGGGAAGTTCATATAGAAAGGGTATAACTTTCACAGATAATATAGTTATCTTCGTGGGCTTGTACAGTGGACACTTGGGAAGATTTCAAGGTGAAAATAACCTAATAAAGGATAATATCTTCTATGGGAATAATTCTGAAGTTTCACTCAATAACATATACAATTCCACTATTGAAAATAATATTCTTTTGAACACAGGATTTTACTTTTCGAATAATGATGTTGTCGAAACTACAAACAATACATTGGTAGGAAATACAATAGATGGAAGACCATTCGGTTTCTTCTACAACAAAACAGGAGAGATAATTGAGGGAAACATCTATGGGCAAATTTATCTTTTCAACTGTAACAACTCTCAAATTAGAGATTATACTTTGAGTGGTTCAAGTTATGGAATACAAGTTCACAAATGTATTGATGTACTTATAGAAAATGTAGTTATAGAAGGAAAAAACGGAATTGAAGTGAAAGAATCTGAAGATGTTCAGGTTATAAACAATATTTTTGAAGGATTTAACAGAGGAGTAGATCTTTCTCAAGTAGAGGATTTTACTTTACTGAACAACCATCTCTCAGGATTTTCTAACGGAATTGATGCTTTCTTCGTCGATGGGTTCTTTATCTACAACAACACCATGATAGAGAATGGAGATAATGGAATATATCTGGAAGATTGTTACAATCTAGAAATGATGTTTAACATTATCGTCATAGATGCTGAATTACCTACTTTGAGCAAAACTATGTATTGGTGGGGGTGTGAAAATGCCACAATATATTACAATGTATTCCTAAATATAGGCGATAATTCAGAATCTCCAGTTCAAATAGATGGTTCTACAAATATAATGTTGTATGATGAGACACTAGAAATAGGTAATCATTACTCAGATTGGAATGGATTCGGAACATATACTATACTTGGAGGAGATATTGATCTTTATCCTGTAATTGACTTTGATAATGACACATTAAGCGAATTTGATGAGATTATGATTTATCATACAAACCCATTCTCTGCTGACAGTGACAATGATGGCCTAGATGATGATGAGGAAATTAATTACTACGGAACAGATCCTAATGATGAAGATTCGGACGACGACGGCTACACTGATGGTGAGGAAGTTGAAGCGGGATTTGATCCTTTAGATAGTTCAGACCATCCAG
>CAZPXJ010000172.1:0-6433 GCA_964590855.1 uncultured archaeon | reverse complement strand
TTGAACCAAGCCCTGGCAAAAGCATCTGCAAATTCTTCAGGATTTTCTAGGTAGTCTTTCAAAGCTTGTTCATATAGAACATTTTGTTTTTCGAAAATCTCTTCTAGTAAAGGTTGCTGATATAAAGGTTCACCGAATAAATTGAATCCTTCAATTTCAGTTGTAAGGATTTTTTCATTCATATCGGTTAGTTAGCTTCTCATTATATTAATTTTTCAGAAGTTTTTTTGTTTTCTTTTCTTTTTATTCCGTAATATTTTTTTGTAACTTATTTATTTCATCAATAATGAAAGAGAAGAGAATCATGAAAAACTCTAAGCACGGCAGATATTACACCGTACCTTTTTCTCGCAATCGAGATATTGTAGTTGATTTCATTTCTATAGGTAAAAAAACTATGAAAGTATATGGCATAGGAGAGATGGATGTCACCCTTCCTCTCAAGAAAATTGCTGAATACAAAGAAAAAGGGAAAAAAATATCCTTTACAGCATATCTAGCTTATCTTCTAGCTCAAACACTTGTAGATCATCCAAATATGCAAGCAATAAAATGGGGTCGAAGACGTATGGTTATATTCGAGGATGTAGACCTTACTTGCCTTGTAGAAAAGGAAATTAAAGGAAAGAAAGTACCTTCGCAAATACTAATTAGAAAAGCTAATGAAAAATCTATTTTGGAGATCTCGGACATATTCAGAACTGGTATATCCAGGAAAGAAGACAGCATGATAGATGAAAGTGAAGATTCTGGAGCGGGTCTATTGCTTAAACTGCCAGGGTTCCTAAGACGTTTCGTAATGAATCGAATATACAAAAATCCCTTTTCACGAAGACAATATCTTGGGACAGCTGGTATTACTTCAATAGGAAAGTTTGCTAAAGGTGGGGGAACATCTATTCCTATAGCAACTGAAAATATATCCATTAATGCTGGAGGTATTGAAAGAAAACCAGGTTATCATGTTAAAGAAGATGGTTCTCTTGATTTGGATAAGATTGAACCTCGTGATTCTCTTTGGATTACATTCAATATTGATCATACAACTGTAGATGGTGCTCCCACAACCCGGTTTATTGGAGAATATCGAGAACGTTTAAGTAAAGCTTATGGTTTAGATAAATTATGATTCCTAAGATTCCATTTGGTAGATCTAACCATCAAAGTTCAAGAATAATTTTTGGTGGGTATGCATTGAGTAATGCTTCCCAAACAGAAGCTGATGAGATTCTAGATCTTTTACTAAGATATGGTGTTAACCATATAGATGTAGGAAGAATATATGGGAAAGCTGAAGAAAGAATTGGACCTTGGATGGAAAAACATCGAGATGATTTCTTCCTTGCAACCAAAACTCGCAGTCGGCAATATGAGAAAGCATGGCAAGAAATAGAGACTTCATTACAAATGCTAAGAGTGAAATCAATAGATCTCTTACAAATCCATGCTTTAACTAATCCTCAAGGATGGGAAACTGCAATGAGTTCTAAAGGTGCACTTCAAGCATTAATTGAAGCACGTGATCAAGGCTTAGTCAAATACTTAGGAGTCACTGGACATGGTGGTAAAGCTGCAAGGATGCACATAAAAAGTTTGGAACGCTATGATTTTGATTCTGTATTATTAGGGTATAATTTTTTACAAATGAAGATCAAAAATTATGCTAAAGAATTCGAAGAACTAGTGAATATCTGTAATGATAGGGGTATAGCAGTCCAAACAATAAAATCAATTGCAGGAAGACCTTGGGAAGGTAAAAAGAAAAACTATAATACTTACTTCTATGAACCATTGGTAGAACAGGAAGCTATTGATACAGCTGTTCATTATGCACTTGGTTTAGAGAACAGTTTCGTGATAACAGCTGGTGAAATGAAAATTCTTCCAAAAGTAATAGAAGCAGCAGAAAGTTTCAAGAAATGTCCAACAGATTCTGAAATGGAGAAGCTTGTTGAGAAACACAAGATGAAACGTATTTTCACTTTCTAACTAGTATGAGCTATAATCTCATAATCAACTAATCTTAAAGCACTATAGAAAAAATATCTTGTCCAAGTGTTTATTGAGAATTTTTCTCCAGTAAGACTTATATGACCTAACATATTCACTTCTATTCATGATTTCATCTAAAATGCAATTCTGTACCTTATTTTCTATACTTTGTTTGTCATTCATTCAACCAATAACATCGCAAACAGGTGCAATCGTTACAGATCTAGAAGAGAATATTGCGAAACAAGTAGTCTCTTTACCTATTGAGCAGAACAAACTTCCATCATTGCCTGATTCACCCTTCCAGATAACAGATAACAGCCATTTTCTCTCATATGCTTCAAATCCAAATGCAACAGGGATGGAAGGAGATCCCTACTATATTGAAAACTATTTCATTAATGCTACTGATTCTGATTATGGGATAAGTATCGCAAATACAACCTCATGCTTTGTAATTCTGAATTGTTTTATATATGCTGGTTGGGATGGGATTTTAATCCATAATGTTGGTGAATCTACTTGTGTATTATATAATATTACTGTAGTTGATGCATGGAATGGGATAGTGATTGAGCAAAGTCCATATTGTTTAATATTCCAGAACAACCTTACAGATTGTTCCAAAGGAGTTTATCTATATTATACGAGTAATCAAATCTTAGTTAACAATACTTTAACTTCTTGTTATGAAGGGATAACCTCCCATTATGCAACATGTGGAGTGTATAATAACACATTCGAAAATTGTCATTACGGAGTTTCATGTATTGAAAATTGGGGAAGTTATTTTGCAAGAAACACTTTCCTTAACAATCAGTATCAGGCATTTGAAGTATGGAATTCAACAGCCTTTATTTTCAACAATAACATGAGCTGCACAGGAAGTACGGTTACCAGAATTGGTGAAGTGAATAGTGGGAATTTCACGGGCAATAAATGCTTCAGCAATAAAGGTGCAGAAATATATGTATATGATTCTGAAGAGATAGAAATATCCAACAACAATTTGTACGGGTGTGGATTTAGAATTGCAGATAATAATCTCACTCGAGTAGAGTCTATTCATACATCATTTGTAGATAATCATATTAATGACAAAACAATTGAATTTAGAATTCATGAGAAATCACTCAGTTTCTCTGGCGATTTCGGTCAAATATTGCTCTATAATTGCTCAGATATTGAGATTCGAGGTTCTACTATCGTACAAGGTTCTATGGGTATTTTTCTATATGAATGCAACGATACGAATATAGACGGATGTTACTTCTCAGATAATGGAATTGTTGATATAAAGGGAGAGTATTGCTATATTATCGAAATAGAACGATGTATATCTGAGAGATCTCAAGGTTTTGTACATTTATCTGATAGCTCCTATGGAAATATAACTGATTGTTCAGTGATTGAATTTACTGGTGCAATATTCCTCTCGTACACTGATTTATTCCATATAACAAGAAATCACTTCGAAAATGGTGTTGGTATAGCTGTCTTCTTGGAATATTGCAACCATAATTTGATTTTTCTGAATAACTTCATAAATAACGGTTTCCCGCAAGCATGGGATAAATTCTCTGTTGAATCTACTAATTTCTGGTATTCTCCTTACTTCAGAAAAGGAAATTATTGGAGCGATTACTCAGGAAGTGGATATTATGAGATTTTTTCAGATGGCCTTGTAGATGTTTTTGATAAATTACCTCTTAACAGTCCAATAAATTTCATTCCTGAAAATATATCTCCCAGTTTGGTTCTTTCTTTCCTAAGCATTCTAACCTTTATCTCTATTGTTAGTTTAACTAGAAGAAGAAAGTAATCTTTCTTTCTTTTTGCTTTTTTTTTCTGGCATAATATTTGAAAGAGGAAATCGAAAGTAGTATGTTTGATATACAGCTTCACTTTCTAAAACATCCATACTCACTTCTTTTATCATTACATCTTGAAGTTTTCCCAGAATTCATCAGAAGGATGTTCGACCTTTTCGACAATTCTTTTATCATGATAACAAATATCGCACCACGAATCCCCCTTCATAATTGTCTTTGTGCGTGTCAATACAAAGTTCTTATTTTTCATCACTGGAAGAATATAATCGATATAACACTCTAATGCATCTGCTATTTCTAAATCATCAAAATCTCTCATAACTTCCCCGTATAGACACCTCTCTATTTTCAGAATATATCTCCCTTTACCCATGAGACCATGTCTTCTATGGGTTAAAATCTCCCGGTCATAGTTGTCCTTACCCTCAAATTCTTCTAGATCTTCTATTTCTTTAGGTCTAGCACTTTCCCATTTTGTGATATTTTGAGTCTTACATAACTCCAAAGCTTCTTCCCTAGAAAGAAGTAAACTTAGAGCTAATCCTAACAAACAAGTTTGAAGTAAGTACGATCTATAAAATTCGCTAAATTTTAGCTCAATTTTTCCATCAGGAGATATCTTATCCTCATAGTCACGAATGTTCATGTGATAGAATATACTATGTTCTAGTTTGTCAATTAGATCGGGATAATTGTTTAGAATCTCAAATTTGGTGTAATCAGGATTATATTGTTCAAATGAGAATTTTGGTAAACCTATTTCTCTTCTCTCATCTAAGAGTTGTTTATACTTCTCGATTACATTAGTGAGAACTCTTCCTTTCTTCTCTTTAACGACTTTCAAAAATATCTCAACTTCATCAAATGTGTCAGTAATATGTTCATTGAGATTTATGGTTTGACAAGTATTTTCATCGAAGTCATCATTAACTATTTCTTTTATCATCATTGAGAGCCCGATTTGGATATTTATAAGAATTGTTTAAACAGTTATCTAGTAAGAGAAAAAGAAGCTAAGAGTCTTAGATTCGAGATTTTTTCTTCATATAACCATTTTATCATGAAGAATCTCTTTCTTTCGTTAGAGATCTGTTTCTGTTTCTAATTTATTCAGGAAATTCTAATAGAACTAAGTTGTGTATGTCTTGAAAGTGTCTTTTGTTCAAAGTAAACAACTTACCTTTAACTCTCAAAGTTATAGCAGCAATAAGAACATCTCCTCTAGGTTTCTTTTTTCCTATCCTCTCCATTTCAAACTCAATACTTGATGCTATTATTGCATCTTCTCTAGTAAAAGACAATATTGGAAAATTCATAAGGGGGTGACTACTTTTTAATACTTTTTCACCAGTTCTTTTGAGGACACCAAAAAGAACTTCTTCTAGATTGAGTGAGGTTGTAACTTTCTCTTCATTAAATTCTTTAAGGTATTCCTTTACTCTATCTCCCATATGTATCTTCTTTTCGAAAATTGTAATTAACACATCACTATCTAGTATGATCATTCACGCCATTCTTCCCGTCTTTTCCGTATTTCTTTCATTAGTTCTTCAGGATCATCTATTTCAATTGAACCTCGGAGTTGATCTAATAGATAATTTGATTTTTGAGAATCAGCAAGTCTACTAAGAAATTCGCTAAAACTCTCTTTCTCTCTTTTCATAGCTACAAGTTTGTTATATACCTCTTCTTTTATTGAGATTGTTTTTGTCGCCATACATACACATACACATGCACAGATATAAGTATTTCTTCAAGTTTGAAAATCACTGTATTGAGATTTTTTCCTCATATGACCATTTTATCATGAAGAATCTCTTTCTTTCGTTAGAGATCTGTTTCTGTGGCTGACAAAATCAACTAAAAATAACCTTGTTGTGAAGATACCTTCTTATGAAAGTCCTCTTGACCAGAAGGTGGTGATTTATTTTTAACTAAGACCTTGCAGCAAGGTATGATTAATGACCAGAAACTCTTTAAAAAGAAATTAAGTAATTCATAATCTGATCAAATCAAACTAACTTACTTGAAATTTCAATGCAAATATTATTCTTCAAAAATTAATTTTCCATATTCTTTAGTTCCTATTTTATCTTTATGTTCTTTCATAGCATTCCTAAGTATTTTTAACAGCACACAATAAACAAAAGCACCTATTAGACGTTTAAATGGATTAATTTTGCATTTATAATAATAGGGCTTATCCAACCAATCATTATCTTTCCAATAAGCTAAATCATTGGGAAAAACAGTCTTTGCGAGAACTTTCTTTTTTTGGAATTGTATAATTTGATTTAGAGTTGGGCGATGTTTATCGGAATCTTGATTGAGTGTTGAGATAAATTTAGCTAAAATTACTTTATTCTTTCTCATATTAGTTGTTCTTTTACTCGCCCAAATATTGCCAATCGGATGTGCTCCCCAATTAATTCCAACTACTGTTAAATACTTCATAGTAAATTTCAATCCTGAGCTGGATGTTGTAGTCACTCCAATGTAGGGTTTACGTGTTAAGATGGGACTATGTGACCATTTTACTGTTTTATCGATAAACATCTTCATTTTTCCGCTTATGTTATTATTGTAAACAGGAGAAGCAAGTATAATCC
>CAZPXJ010000171.1:0-6525 GCA_964590855.1 uncultured archaeon | reverse complement strand
AGATTAAACAATATAAAGAAATAGAAGACATGGATAATTTGGAAAATTTAGATGGTTATGATATAATCTTCTTTGGTTTTCCAATTGAAACCTATGGTCCAACACAGAAAGTCAAGGATTTTTTGAAAGAACACACCAGCAATAAAAGAATTGCATTATTTATTACTCATGGTTCTCCTGAATTCAGCGATTATTTATTACCTTGGTTGGAAGAATCTAAGAACAATTTGGATGAAACAGCAGAACTATTGGGAATATTTAACTGTCAAGGTGAAGTTGCACAATTTGTTATAGATAGCTTGAGCAAATCTGATAATCCAACTTTACAGTACTTTGCTAAAGAAAGTCCGAAGTCTAAAGGACAGCCAGATGAAACACGAATCAATAAAGCAAAAGAGTTTGCTAGAGATACAATCAACAAAGCAGTTTAAAATATATTAACCTAAAACTCAAACATCGTTAAGGAAATAATTAAAAATCATAATCTTAGAATATATCTAGGCACACATAGTCTAGTGGTAGGACCGAGCCCTCCCACGGCTCAAACCCGGGTTCGAGTCCCGGTGTGTGCACCAAAACTCATTCCTTTCTGAAGTCTCAAATGGTTCGTAAACTTGACACAAAGCATTAATTTTTAAAACATGAAGCATTATTTTGATGTATACGAAGGTGAATTTGATTGGCAAGGTGTCCTGACTGTGGTGGCGAAGTCAAATATAAAGCTCCTTTCATGGTATGTTTAGATTGTGGTTTATCCATGAAAAGATGGGATTTCGACGAACAAAGTAAGAAAATTAAGGCAGAATTAAAAAGCGAGATGGGAGAATCAGAAGAAGAATCCGAACGAAAAAATAGACAAAAGAAAAGAGATTATCACGATTGGATCATGAAAAAGGAGGATTAAAAACTGACAATAATAGCTCAACATCTCAAATGTGATTTTAGAGATAGATGCGCCTCTTGTAGCAAGTATTTGTGGTCACCTAAACAGAAAGGAAGATATTTTTACTGCACGGATTGTAAGTCTGACATTCTTTGTGATAGAGGTCTTATTCAGAATTTTAATACAGACAAAAATGGTATTATTCAGAAGAAGAATCTTTGTATGAAATGCAATAACGAAGTAATAGAAAGAATGTGGCCTGAAGACGCTTTTGAAATGTAAAAAAAGAAATCCTATTGGATTATAACGTATAATCCAGGATCATCCATGATGTAAATTAATTCATCAGGATTTTTAGACATGTATTCAGTTATTTGCCTTCTTAGAGCATCTACTGGTGATTCATCAGGATTTTTAATTGGATCGACTCTGTAGAAGCTTCGCAATTGTTCTGCATCCCAGTCTGTGACCATTTTGAGATTTCCTTCACCAATCATCTTCACTATTCTCATAGTATCTACTGGTTTTTGATTTCCTATCTTGAAGGTTTCAGTTGTACAGTAGTTATCAAGAATATATTCAAGACCTTCTTGAAGGGGCATTGGACCTGTCTCTTTCATGACTTTTTCATAATTAGCATTACCTACTCCATCTTGCATCGGAGCAACAGCAATAATTATTCCAGTACCATCTTGTTTAACAGCATTCCATGCTGCGTGAATTCCTTTTCCTGCCTGATATAGGTTGATTCCCCAGCTTTGCATACCGCTAACTACAATTCCTGCTGATTTTGGAAGTTTTACTGTTCTCATTTCTACGATGTGTTTTTTAGCTTCGTCATGAAGCGCAACTAAATCTCCTGCATTCATGTAAACAATTTTCCCTTCTGTAACAATTGTATCTATTCCGAAGATAGTAATTTTCTCTTTGAGTATATTCACCATGTTTTTGATATCTGAGATCACGGGATTTTCTTTAGTACTTCCTAGTCTACAACCAGGGTTGAAACCTAATTCTCTATCAAACATTTTAGGATGATTTTGTCTTACTGTTTCTCTGCTAGCTATACCAGGACAGATTTCTTTAATCGTCCCAGCAACACCTGCAAAATAATGAAGTTCACTGTCAGTCATAGGTATAACGATGGATGCTTCAAAAGCTAGTTTATCAAAAATCATAGGTGTTCCAGCATCACTAGTTCCAATATTAACTCCTTCTTCATCACAATCGTGAGTTACTATTTGATTCCTATAATTTTCATATACAAAATCCCCAACCATTTTAGTTGGAAATTCCTCTTCTTTTGGAGGCCTGTGGGTACCTGAAGCAATCAGAACCCTGAAATCTTCTTCTGCAACGCCAAGAGAGAGGATTTTTTCAATCATCATCGGTAATAATATTTTTGTATGAACATTAGGTCTAGTATAATCATCAACAGCAAAAACAATTGGTTTTCCTTTTTCGTATTTTTGCTTAACAAGATCATCGAAAGAAATATCGTAACCAATTGGATTATCTAGTTTCTTCATTAAGGCTTCCTTCACAGTCCCTTCAAACATAGGTTTTTTCGAAAACTCTGGTGGATTTAGGAACTTGGTGTTTTCCTTATATTCTTCAGGAACAAAATAATTAATTATCTCTGAACCCCAAGATATTGGTGTATCCAAATATTCTGTCATAAGCTAAGCAAAGCCAAAGTGTATATAAAATCTATCCTTTCGACAAATAATCTTATCCCCATCAATTAGTTTTTAATCGCTTTAAACTTCATTAATTTCATGACATTACATGAGGTTTTGCTTCATCCTTCTAGAAAAACTAACATCAGGGTTTTAGTGATAGCTAACCTCTTTAATGGTCTGATTACCGGTTTCTATAATGTCATATTACAACCTTTTCTCATTGGATTAATTGAGATATCTGGTAACCGTATTAATCCTGAAGAATCTTTGGGAGTAATCTTGACACTAGCTTCTGTTATTCAGCTAATTCCAATGATTTTTGCAGCAAAGATCAGTGATAAAATTGGTCGTAAAAGGGTACTGTTGGGAAGTTTTCTTTTTCTACCTTTAGCCATGGTTTTATTTGGAACAGCTGGAGTATTTACCACAAAACAATCTTTGTCACATTTTTTATTCTCTGAAGACATTTTTGAGAATCTTATTAATTACATTGGAATTCAACAAAGTACTCCTATGCTCACATATACTATAGGGGTTGCTTTTCTAGGATTGAGTTGTGTCTCCCTTAGTTTGGGTTTTGGTGATCCAGCAAATGCAGCTTTGACCGCTGAAAGCGCAGAACAAAAGAAAACAGCTTCTTCATTTAGTTTAATCAATATGGCTTTTTATGCAACAGGGATGGTAGGACCAATAATCATCAGAATTCTAACAAATAAAATTGAAATCTGGGTGTATTTCTTTGTTCTTGCTGCTCTTAGACTTATAATGTTTATCTACCAATTATTTGCACTAAAGGAATCACATGTGATTAAGGATTATAGTTCAAATTATTTCAAACAGTTTGTTCAAGCTATACAAGCTCTTTATCAAATGTTTATACAGATGTTCAAATCCATTTTTCTTTATCTCTCCATTCCTGTTTATTTCATTTTGAGAAAGAACAAAGAAAAAGAGAAAGGAAATTATTACATCGATGTAGAATCCAATCTTAATCTCTTAAAAGAAATTTTCCGCAATCCTGGTGTTCCTTATGCAATTGTCTTCTTCATCTTGGATGCTTTAACTTGGGGATTAAGTTTAAGCATCTTCTGGGGAAGCACTGTGACTCAATATGGTTTTAATGAAGGTAACATAGCTGTGTTACAGTTAGTTTTCAATTTGAGTACTCTTATCTTCTTCATTCCAGTAACCAAAATATCTGATAAACTTTCTAAACCACAACTTCTTTTGCTCAGTCAACTAACCGGCGGGCTATTCTTTACTGCTAATGTCATAGCTTACTTCACACTCCCCCAATTTAGGTTATATATAATCATGATTGGGTGGGTAGGATTAGGTGCTAGTGTGGCTTTCTGGATGCCTGGAATTATGTCTATACTTACTAATTTTGATAAGAAAAGAAGAGCTGAAGCATATGGATTAGTTCAAGGATTACACAGTCTTGGATGGTTACCAACATCCGCTCTTGCAGGAGTGATAATTGCAAGAATCAATTTCTTAGCAGTATTCATTATTAGTTTAGTACTCTATCCATTTAATCTTCTTATGTCATGGAAGTTTCCAATAAATGAAGATTTAGATGATGAAAAGGTCAAAGAAGAGAGTCCAGCTCAGAGTTAATTAAAATGGTCTCTTTGTCAATTTAAGATTAAGAACTTCTGAAAATTCTTCTCCAATTTCATTTAACATTAGACGGATTTGTTCTTCTGCATTGGGTTTAAAGAAAAAGTATCCCACCAACCAGAAATCACTTTCTTTGCTAGCTAACTGCCTAAGATACCATCCCTCACTTATTCCCAAAGTATCAATTTCTGAGCTTACTAATCTAGTTCGCTCCTTTTCAGTTAGAGTAGATTTGACAAAGATATTAGTATCAATCGAAAAAGCGGTTAATAGTTCAGAGAATAGTGTAAGACTGTTTTTTTCTCGTAATTCATCTTTACTTACAATACTAAGAACTTTTCCTTGGTCTATGTCTCCTATGAATAAATCTGCCACATATAATTTCTCTTCTTCTTCCAAATATTTGATCTTTCTTTGTATCTTATCTAGAAATTCTCTTTTGACACCATCTCTAGGAAAAATTTGTGTATATCTTGCGATTTCTTGAACCCTAAAAGCTATATCAGAAGGAGGGTTGTAAGTTTCAAAGGAAATAAAGGTGGAAAGAATTTCGAAGATAGCTTGACCTTTGACTTCCAAGTATGAGTTATTATCATAAAGATCTGTAAAGAAGACAAACCTTAGAGGATTACTTTCTCCTAATGGGGAGTAGAGATAAATCTTGATATCTTCAAGTGCAGCATTTACTAATGTTCTCTCGCTTCCTGTACATTCACCAACAAAGTTATTTAAAGCGCTAATCATCGGCCATATAAGTTCTTCACTTATCTGGATTGAATTATCATCATATATTGCTCTCCCCAATCCTGTTTCCATGTCCATGAAAGCTGCAAGATGTATCATTATGTACTCGAAACCTATTCCACATAAAAATATTGCTTCTAAACAATATAGAAACCATAAGCTTATTAATTAAGTTTGAAAACTTTAATAAAAATGCTGATGATACTATGCAACTAGAGACTTCTGCTGGGATTGTTATTTACAATTCAGGCCACTATCTACTTTTAAATTACGGTCGAAGTCGAATAACAGAAAATCGTTGGGGATTAACCAAAGGTCGTATAGAGGAAAATGAGACTGTTATGCAAGCAGCACTACGTGAAGCTTTTGAAGAAACAGGAATCAAGGAAATATCTATACTTGAAGAATTTCAGCACAAGATAACTTATTACTTCTCGCGAGGATCTCATAGAATAAAGAAAACAGTAGTCTATTTAGTTGGTATATCTCCAATTAAAGATGTAACAATCTCAAATGAACACATAGGTTTTCATTGGGCTAAGTATGAAGATGCTTTAGAAATGCTTACTTTTGAAAATACACGAAAGGTTATAAGAGCCGCAGAACGATATTTGCGGGAGAATGAACTAGCTAAAGAACCTTCAGAGGAGAACTAATTGTCATTTACTGAAAAAGATCTTATACCTACAACTCCTGTAATCAAAAAGCCCAAAACTCTGAATCCTTTAGGGGCTGTTGTTTATGGCTTATTGTTAGGAAGTGGACACACTCTTATCTATTCTAGTTTGCTCCGAATTAGATACTATCGTTACTTTAGTGTTTTTGGATTCCTTCTTGTCGCACTATCAGTTCTTGTTATAATTGCAACCATATCTTTGACAACAAGGTCAATTCTTTTCACTCTCAAAATAGAGAAAAACAAGACTCTTCCAGCACAAACCATTATGCAAATACTCCTTTTCTATCTAGGATTCACCCCAATCTACGGCTTTAGTATTATGTATCTAGAACAGACAATAGAATTTTGGGAAATCATGGTTAATTCAGTAGTTGTCACAGTTCTTTTTGCTGGAGTACTGCTTCTGAATATACTATTAATGCAAAGAGAGAAACCTAGCTTAGGTCATCTAAAACATCATTTCTACCAACCTAAAAAGATACTAATAATATGCATAGGAACAATTATCTCATCAATAGTAACAGCGGTTATATTCTTATTCTAACTCGCTTTAATTCATTATTTTAAAACCTTCACCAGTTATTTCCTCTTTGAGTCGCTGAAAAGTCTTTATCGCCTCATCAAAATCGACTTTGTTAGAAATTGTTTCGACACCCTTTAGCGTAGAACCTTTGAATTTCCACATCTCAACACTATATACGTAAGTATCAGGTTCGGGGATGTGGAGCCCAGATCTATCATACACATAACCTGACCTTTGCCCAAAAGAGAGCATAAGAACGAACCAATAATCTGGTCTGGGATCATCATTATCTGATGGCCTTTCCAAAGTTATTGTCTCTTCGACAATCCCACTTTTTGTATCTGCAGACAGTTTAAGTTTCTGTAAATTCTTATACACATCTGGTGGTAAT
>CAZPXJ010000170.1:0-6526 GCA_964590855.1 uncultured archaeon | reverse complement strand
GGGTAAGTGTAATGATGATAGGTATTAAAGTTGTAATAGCTGCAATTATAAACCAGCCGAATAGGAAACTTCCTGAAACAAAGAAGGAGTGATAGCTAGCATAGAAGTAACCTCCCGCTATAATGAAAAGTCCAATTGACCAAAGTGCGTACTTAATCTTCTGACTCATACGGCCTACGGTTTTTGTTTTCTCCTTGATGGTCCTGTCGAAATCTTTTCTAATTCCTAATAATGCGCTTAAAACAGCCCAAACTAAGAATGATTGAGCAGTCATCATAAGTAGATAGAATGCACCGATAGTCCATAACATCCCAAAGAATCCTCTCAATTTGATCATTCTATCTTCTTTACTCTCTCGTCTCCAAGAAACAACTGCCATAACAATACTTGCTAATGAAATCAGTACTGGTGCAAATAGTAACCAAGGTATTGAACCTAAATCGGGTCTGATAAATTGAAATTCTGCGAAACCACCTATTGTTTCAGTACTTAACATATACATAGTAAAAAGTAACAGATAAACTAACCACATTGTTACACCGATTATAGGGGTCAATATTGTGGATGTAATGTCAATTTTATTGATGAACGAATTCTTACCTCTAAGTATCTTCCAAAATCTTTTACAGAAAATCGAAGTAATTCCATTAGTCCACCTCCACACTTGATTTATCATACTTATTGGATTCCAAGGAACCAAACCATTGGAACAAATTTCATGAATATATTTTGTCTTATACCCTTTACTCATTAACATGAAGGATGTATCGGTATCTTCTGCTAAAGTATCCTCTAGCAATCCTCCAAAATCTCTAAGTAAATCTGCTCTAAACATACCAGTTGTTCCAGCAAAAACCACTCCATTACGGGTTCCTCTTGATTTTTGATACACATGGAAGAACTGTGTATGAATGAAAGAACTACTTCTCATCAGATAATCTTCTTGATTTACAAACATAGGTTTTCCTTGAACCAAGATCACATCATCTTCAGTAAATCCTGAAAGACATGTTCTAATGAAATTAGGTGTTGGGATGTGATCTGAATCAAGCACACCAAAGAAATCACATTCAATCTTCTGAAGGGCATTATTCAGCGCTCCAGCTTTGAATCCTTTTCGAGATTCTCTTTGAATAAACTCAACGTTGTTCTCTTTGCAAAATAGTTGAATCTCTTTAGAAGAATCCTTTGGGCTGTCATCACACACTATCACATCAAATCTTTCTTTTGGATAATCAATATTCAGAGCTCCTTCTATGGTTTTAGAAACTACTGTTAAAGGTTCTTTATAGAGAGGGATGATAATTGCCACTTTAGGGAGAGGAGTGCTAGAGAGATATTTATTTTGCATGTCTTTTTGAATTCGATAGGTAGAGGAAGAGCCTATGTAATAGTAGATGAAGATTGAATAGAATGTAGATAGCAATTCCAGAAACAGAATAAGAAAGTTGAGTATAATCCCAAGAATAGCTTTCCAATTTGGCAAATATGGTGAAAGCTCTTTAACAATTACGTAACTACTATATCCTATGTAGAATGCTAAAAACACTAGCAGAATAATAGTCAAACTATACCAAAGATTCTTTTTCCATTGCATTCTTGGTTCGCTCAATGATATGAAATATTCTCTTCAACAAAATAAGGTTTGTTGTTTTTAGTAGTAAAATGTAAGTATAGACAGACTGGAAAAGTAGCCACCATAGAGAGACCTAGTAAACCTAACACTAGCCAGAAAGAACCTGAAATTCCAACGTTTATCAAATCGAATACAGTGATAACCATCAAACCCCCACCTAATAGTGAAATTATAAATGAAATTAGAAGATAGGAAGATTTCTCATTCCATTCATCTTTACCCCTTTCAGGAATCCTTCTTGAAAAAAATGATTTGAAAACTGCAAAGATTGTAAAAGGATTCAATACAAGAGCTAGAATCAAGAAGTATACAAGGTCAAAAGGTTTCATACTTTCAATACCACTTTTTCTAGCAAATAATACAGCGATAATACCTGAAATTTGATATGAAAATGCAAAAGCAATAGGCATTATGAGTAAAGGTGGAAAACTTCCAGCTGTAACTCTTATTATAGGGCTTTTTGTTAGATACATTATTACATAAATTAATACGTTTAGATAAACTGAAGCAGCAATTAGGAATATGGATGTACTGAACAGCAAATCTAATCTATCTGTAAAAGGTAATTTAGCTCGCAGAATTTTAAACCATCGTCTTTTCAGAACTTGCATACTTCCTTTAGCCCATCGTAGAATTTGAGAAAGAAGAAGAGAAAATGTTGCAGGGATTAATCCAAAGCTCCCATAACTATCAACTAGAGCCGTTTTGTATCCTTTAGTTAGAAGACTGACTGAAACATCCACATCCTCTGTAAGTGTATCATAGGGAATACCTCCAATTTCGTCAATGAGAGCTTTGCGGAAACACACTGTTGAACCGTTGGTTAGAACTGTGTTATGTTTAGTTTTAGATCTCTGAAAAACTTCATAGAATTGAGCATACATAACTGATTCCCAAACCTGCAATTTAGAGAACACATTTCGAAAATTCACTTTTGCTTGAACAAAAGCTAACTCTGGTTCTTCTTCGAATTTTTTCATGAATCTAGTGATTAAGTCCTTATGTACAACATGGTCATAATCTAAAAGAATGAAATATTCAGATTTAACTTCTTTCAACATAATGTTCAGCATTCCAGCTTTGAAATGTACATTTGAAGGATCATAGATAATTCTAGTGGAAAATTTATCAGCTAATGTTCTAACTTCTTTAAAACTTGGATGTTCTTTATCAGTATCGTCACCAAGAAAGACTGATACTTTATCTTGAGGATAATCTAAACGTGAGATAGAAGATAGTGTTTCACCCAAAACTAAGGGATCGGGATTGCGAATTGGAATAATAAAACTAACCTCAGGGAAGTCTTTCAAAGAATATTTCTTTTCTTCTATTGGTGGGTTCATACATGTTGATCCCATATGTTTTACTAACATAACTGTATAGAAAATCCCTGCAATTTCTACAAACAGTGAAAAAAGATTGAGTATAAAAGAAAGGATTAGTTTCCCAACTTCTCCACTTGAATTGAAACTCTGAATCATTAGTACAAAAGACCATACAAGATAGATAGCTCCAACTATACTCACCATTATAGCCAATATGAAAAGGAAAATACCTGAGATTTTCCATCCCAGAAATAATGGTTTTTGTCGTTTTTCTGAAGTTATCATTGAACCCAAACCACCTATAATAAGAGAATTATCCCATCCCTATTTAGTTCTTTTCGTTGGATTATGCTTGGAATCAGCAAGATGATGAGAATAACAAGATCAGCGTGAGCTAGGAAAATCATATACTCATTGGTTGTAATTCCACATCATATCAGTTATTCTCAAGTTAAAGAAAAAATTACTATATATTAATTAATTGTTGATTAGTAAAAGGGGGAAATGAAGAAAAGGTTATTTATCTTCTTTAAATTCTACTTCAGGAGTTTCGACTTCCTTAGCTTCTTTCAAAGCTGGTTCACTCGCGGAATCTGCTTCTTTCTTACGTTTTTCAATTAGTTGTTCAGTTGTCATGACAGCTTCTAATTGGTTTTTTGGAACTGGTGGAGGTACAAAACGATCAATTAACTGAGAAATAAGGTCTTTTTCTTTCATTAGACCTAGTTTTTCACATTGTTCGTAGAATTTTTCATCATAAAGATACAAATCTTCCAATAACTTCCTATAAATTGCATTAAGTTCATCATCACTCAATTTCATAATCTCAGGTGAAGTAATTTCTTTAATGTAATCAACAATTAATTTCTCATCTTCAGCTGTTTCACTTAGATAGAAAATAAACTCAGACATATTTGGTTGAGCACTATGAACAGCTGTTTGAAGCAGAACATTCCTGTACTTTGTGGTAAGGATATTTTCAAATTTATCCGAAGTTATTTTAAGATGAGTTGTAATCATCTCTTCCCAATCTTCTGGTAATTTTGAGTAGTTGAATGCTAATGCTGGAACAAGATATTCATAGAGTTTATCTTCCATCCCACTAATTTCTTCTTCTGTCATGTTTTTTAGAAACTTTAGAAACAATTTATAGTGATCTTGGTTACCAGAAGCTTCAAAGTAGCGGAGTATTGGTAAAACTGATTCTTTAGGAGAAAGATCCTTGAAATATAATTTCATAATATATGGTCTCAATCCATAAGGAACAATTAGTATAAGCAATAATGGTAGAAGAGCATACCAAAGACCACCACTTCCAAGTATAGACCATATTACAATTACTGCTGCTATAACTATTATCCACAGACCATACTGAATATATCTTATTCTGGGTTTTGCTTTTGTGATATTAGAACATAATTGACATAATCTATTTGCTTGAGGGTCATAATTTTGATCCAGATTGCAGATATTTAGACCACAGTTTGTACATTCACCATCTGATGAATTCTCGAAATGAAATGCACAATAGTTAGTTCTATCTTGTCCAACCATAACTACAAGAAAAATGGTGTTCTTTTAACTTTATCGAATCATATGTTTTAGAAGAAGAAGAACTTTTGTCAGAATCTAATCATAAAAACATCTTTTTTTTATTGAAAACTACGATATACTTTAAATAATTAGTTCTAAAATATAAAAGTGTAAATTATACAATTGTATAGAGTGGTTCAATTTGGGTGCTGAAGACAAGGTACAGAAAGTGATTCGAGCAGGAAAAGAAATTCTTACCAATAAAACAGCTGATGATTTCTTGAAATTTGTTGAGAGAAGTATTAGCGATATTGAGAAAGAAGATAACTTCATCGAATCAGTCATTTTATGGAATTTTGTGGCAGAAATCATGGAAAACATGAAAGAAACTGATATTGTTGCATATGCTTATAGTAAACTAATAAGTAGATATTTGCTTTTAGAAGATTTACCAAAAGCAGAAGAAATTTACAAATTATCTATAGATAAAGAACTTACAAGTTTTCATTTAGATACCGTAAGAACTATCTTCGAGAGAAGACAACATTCTCCGACCAACAGAGAAATTATAAAGATTCATAAAATGGACATTTTTGGAGATTTAGATATTATACCAGCAAGTCCTAGCACATATTTTGAATCATCAGCTTTAGTTAGGAGATACGTTCACAACAATCTACCTAAAGGAACTTATTCTGTATCCATTCTGAACCACAAAAACAAAAATACAGAAAACATCGAAATTTCTACAGAAGATTTAGTAGAATATGAAGTCATTTCGATGGAAGAGACAGTGAGGATTGACTAAAATGACTGAACAAAAGGCAATTTGGGGATCAACTAGATACTTCATCAAAATCGAGCCATATACCAATGTTTTTGGTACTACTATGAGTGCTATGGTATCATTTTATGATACCCATGGTTTGATAAATGAGCTAGAATGTAGAAATCTTCAAGAGATAGTAAGAGCTGTTAACGATTTTTGGTCTACTATTCTAGCATCTCATGAAACAAGAGTCGCCAGATGGATTGAGGAATACCTTAACGAAGCAGGAATCACTTCTGACTACAATCTATTACTGAGATTATTAAAAACTGAAGAGCTACTTGCAGAAGATTTAGAAGATCTAATTACCTCAACACAAGAAGTAGCAACCGAAGCTTTTGAGGAAGCATTTGAAATAGATGAATTCAATAAGATAATAGGTCATGAAGTCACAGTTACACAATTACCGGAAGATGAATATCTTCGAAGAGAACTACTCCAAAAGCTAATTGAAGATAACAGGTATGATGTTCCAAAGAGAGTCAAAAGTCGAAGTAAGTTCAAGCTTCCTAATGGCGAAGTAAAAACAACAGAAAAAGAAAATCCTTTAGGTTTCGGGGAGACTCTGAAAGATGTCACCTTGAATTCTGGTATTAAGAATGATTCTGATGGTACCATTACTGATGTAGAGATTATTGATGAGATGCCGTATTGTTTTGAAATCGAGAATATAACTGTTCAAGATTTGGAAATTGATCCTAAGAAAAAGAAAAAAGATAAGGTTCTCGAAATCATCTGGGAAATTCCTGAAGTTCAACCTAACGAAGAAATAACTATTAGCTATCAGTTATCAAAACGAATTAACCGAACCATTCTAGAGATCATGGAAAATGAAGTAATAGCTGTACTAAATACTTTTGAAAACATATCCCTTACTGGTCTTGAGTTCATTTCTCGATTGAAATATCTTAATATTCACAATAGGCAACTCGAAGAACTTCTTATTGTTGATGATATACCTCCTGAATTTACAATACTGAAAACTAAACCAGAAGCTTTACCACCTAATGGTATAGTGGAAAAAATCAAACTGAAAGGGATTAATGTCCGTTGGACCCAGAAGAGCGTAAGAGCTGGTCAGACTGTTGATAAAGAATACATTCTAGACTACTTCCCATATCTTTTCAGAGGAAAGAAAATTATTCAAGATAAAGATGGTAGAACATTATTCAAAGTAGCAAAATTCATTAAATCATCAGAAAG
>CAZPXJ010000169.1:0-6555 GCA_964590855.1 uncultured archaeon | reverse complement strand
CTCTCTTCCTACTTCCTCGAATGACCCGGTGGAGAGCAAATCCAAGCCGTGACTACACAACCACTCAAAATTGGAACTGAAGCTAGTTTAGTTGTTAGACCTGAAGTTATTAGTTTGACACAGCAAACTGATAGCCCTCTTCCTTTTGAAATTCACACAATTGAATATTTAGGAAACGAAGTGAAAATAACTGGAACACTTAAGGATGGCACACTTATTCTTGTAGATTTAGAAGAAGAAACAGAGAAATATACTGAGATGAAAGTTGGTGATGTGCTTACCGGTTATATCATTTCTGAGAAAGTTTTTGTGTTTGTAGACGAAAAAAGATTTTACTAACTCACTCTCTTCCTCTTTTTCTTTTTGCATTTGATTTATTAAACCACACAAAATCTTTATATTAGAAGTTCTAACTCATTATTGATTAATATGTATGAATACAAGGGAATTAAGATTCATTGGTTAGGTCATGATGCTTTCTGGATAGAAGCTAAAGGGAAGAATATCTATCTTGATCCTTACAAACTAGGTAAGTCAAATTTGCCTCCTGCAGATATTGTTATATCAAGTCATGAGCACTTTGATCATTGTAATCCAGAGGCTATCAATCAAATATCTACAAATAATACTGTTCTTGTGGGGCCCATAGTTGTTTTGGACATATTCGAAGAAAAGATTAACAATAAGGGAGAAATAAAGGAACTCAACCCCGGAGATTCTGTAGATGTGTACGGAATCCAAATTTCCGCGATACCAGCTTATAATACTCATCGTTTTAGAGATCCTGAAACTAAAACTCCTTTCCATCCAAAACAATCGGGTCATATAGGTGCAGTATTAGATATTGATGGTGTAAAAATTTATCATGCTGGAGATGCTGATAAAATACCTGAAATGGATAATATCAAACCAGAAATTGCTTTTGTTCCTATTTCAGGAACATATGTTATGGATGTGGATGAAGCAGTTGAAGCTACAAAAGCCATCGATGCTGAAATTACTATTCCTATGCATGTTGGTCGAGGTATAGGTAGTTTAGACTTTCTTGAGGAGTTCAAAAACAAATTACCTGAATACAACATAGTAACATTGGAAATAGAAGAAGATTAATTCAATCTAATCTTTCTTCTCTTCTTCATCTTTTTTCTCATATTCCCAAGGAAGTACTACATCTATATCATTTTCAATTAGATACATAGCAAGTTCACTATTAGGATAACAAACAATGTCGTCCCACATACCTAGAATTGTTCCTCTATTGACAGAAATGATTGTCTCTTTTATGTTTCCAAAAATGTCTCTTACTTCGAAAAGAGGATCACCTTTCTCGATTATCTCTCCACATTTTACTATAGGGATGAAGTAACCTGAAGTAGAAGAACGAATAATTATTTCTCTCCACAAAGTATCGTTTAGGACTGGTATAGAATCAATCAGTTCTATCTTTCCTTCCATCATTCCTGTGTGCTTAAGAACGTTCCATATACCTATTTTTGCGATTTTTACAATATCTATGTCAACATAACCCGCTGCACCCAATTCCACTGTAAAACCTGGTTTCCTGAATTTATTGACAAAACTTCCTGTGGTTGATCTATGTAATTTTTCACCGAAATAATGCCTTGGGGGACCCTCAAGAACAACAGTCAAACCATAAGCATTAACTAAATCCAAATTTTTCTTATACAGTTCATCTGATAGTTCCTTATCGCCTTCCTTTGTTTCATCATAATAAACCCTGTCGAGGTAGGAAAATGGCAATGAACGAATAGCATGACAATGTAGGTCTATGAAGTAATCAACCTCAGGTAAGATTTGTGCGAATTTAGTGTAGAATATTTCTTGGACATTGGGATGTTTCTCTGAATCCAGATTATCATCATAAAGATCTATATACTTCAACTTAGGGTCTTTCTTGGGTTTTGGATCTGGCCATAGTCTGTTTGGATCTGATTTTGCATAGAATGGTGCTCTCTTTAATACCAGTAATCCACCAGGATTTAAGGAAGGCACAATGATGATTGTTCCCTTTACTTCTAAAGGATTAATCTCTTGAATAATCTCTTGAAGCGCAACCAAACCATGTAATTCATCACCATGGATATTACCTGTGAGAAGAAAAACTGAACCTTCTTCTTTTCCTTCTATAATACATATTGGAAGTTTTTCAGTAGTTCCATGAGGATACTCAAACATATCTAAATAACCAAACACCTTCTCTCCCTTTCTACTTACGATGTCGAATATTTGCATTAAGACCAGTTTAAGAAACGTTGTAACATATATAGATTTTTCTGAAAATTGTTCTGTGTTTTTGTTTTATTATTTATTAATTTTTTAGAATTTTCTGTTATCAAGAAAGTGTTTTCTTTGTCTTTTAACAATATTTTTGATGAATTCTGGATGAATATTTAAATACAAGCCTTAAAAATTCATGAGCTAGAGTAATATGAGTAAAACAGATGATGTTACAGCTATTGAAGCTAAAAAAACTAACATGAAGAATGTGTTACTATGGTCTAGTTATGATGCAGGTGACACACTTTTCAGTCAAGCTATACTTAGTATAATCTTTCAACCTTTAGTATTATTACTTGCTTTTGAAATAGGTATAACGAATTATTGGCAAGCCTTTGCTCTAATGTCAGCATTTATGGCTGTTTCCAATTTACTAGTTGCTATCTTCGGACCTTTTATTGGAGCTATAAGTGATACAATTGGTAAGAGAAAACCTGCTGTGCTAATATCAGCAGCTATAATGTGTGGTTCAACATTATTGTTCATGGCGTGGAAGAATTTCTGGTGGTTGTGTATCATGTTTGTCTTTGCCAATATGAGTTACCAAGCTGGAAGAATGTTCTATGATTCAATGATACCCTTCATTTCGAAAACAGATGAAAGAGGAAAAACATCAGGGATTTCTGGTGCATTGAGTTTTCTTGGTACTTTTGCTGGACTTGGTTTAGCAATGCTAGCATATGGAATCTGGACTCCATTTAGTAAACCAAAAGATGTTTTTGCAGATTCTGTTGCAAATCCTGTAAATTATACTAGTCTATATTGGTTGATACCCATTTCTGTGGTGTAATCATACTTTTTGCCATTCCATTCTTCTTTAGTAAAGAGAAAACAACTGAATCTCAAGGCAAATTCAAAGAAAATCTTAGTTCTGCTAAAGCTGACTACAAAACAACTTTTGGGGAGATCTTCAGAGGAAAAAACAAGAACGCTTTGTATTTTATCCTAGGGTGGTTTTTTGTAACAGACGCAGCAAATACAGTTATACTTTACATGAATTTAATGATTGTAGAAGGTACAGAAGCAACTCCCGGTCATGCTATAATGATCATGGCAGTTGGTGGAGGATTATCTATGATTGGTGCAATAGTTGTTGGTCTTTTACTTGATAAATGGGGACCAAAGAAGAATTTCATTATTAACACAATCGCATGGTTTATAGCTGTAGTGGTTGGAATATTAGCTTGTATAAAAATAAATGATACACACATTGTTCCTTGGCAACTTCTTATACCCTCAGCGTTTTTCATAGGCGTGGGATTCGGAGGACTATGGATAATAGGACGGCAGTTCGTATTTGAAGTAGCACCACCTGATAGAGTAACTCAATATCAAGGATTTAAACAAATTGCAGGAAGAGTAAGTGCAATTGTAAGTCCTCTTATGTTTCTAGGATTCATGGGAATTGGAGAACTTGCAGGATTGGATGTCGAAAATCAAATAGCTATCGCTCTATCTCCTCTTTTGTTATTCTTTGTTATTGGATATTTCTTCCTCCGCAAATATGTCAGTGTTCACAAAGAATATCTTGCAGGAGAAAGAGCTCCATACAAAAAATTTACGGAAATCAATAAATGATTTCACTTTTTCTTTTTCTTTTTTCAGATTTTTTACAAAGGAAAATTCCGACAAAAAACACCTTAACTCCTTTCAACCGAATAATTAGGGAATCAACATATTTGTTAAATGTGAGTTCACTATAAGCAAATTTTTTTTAAGGGTTATTACAAAATACAAGTAACATCATAGTGGTTGTCTCATGAATTATACTGGACTTAATCCTGAAGAAGAACTTCTCAAAAAAACTCAACAATCCTATGATGAAGAAGAACAAGATTTTGAAGAAATTTTGAATACAAGAAGTTTTACAGAATCAGATGTAAAAGAACTTCAAGAGAGAAATAGAATACTCTTAGAAGCCTTACGAAAGGTCAAACTGTTGGTTGAGCGACTACTTGTTCAGAATAGGGATTTGAAAAAACGAGTCGAGGGTTTGGAGGACGAGTTCAAAGAACAAAGTAAAAAGGGAGTAAAACTTGTATCTGTTGCAAGATACAAAGAAATGCAAAATAATACAACAGAGTTAGCTCGTGGTCTCCCCAAACTAATCAAATTAATCAAACTTCTAAATCAAGAAAACAAACTCGTTAAAGATAAATATTCTGCACTAGAAAATGAGTTTGAGGACTTGATAAATGAGAAAGATGATCTTAAAGATAAAATAATCCTTCTAAACGAAACAAATCAGGAAATGGTTTTAGCAGAATTGACTGAACTCTTTCCAACTGAAGCTTTAGCTGCTAAAGCTGCAAGAGCTATGACTCCTCAAGAGAAAGAATCTTCAATCGTTGAAAATGGGACCATAAGTCCAGAATCAGTACCCAGTTTTGAAGATCAAGCAAGAACAGATTTGCAAACAGTTACAGGTTTCAGTAATGATCAAATTTCTAAATTAGTTAACCTCGTAATGGAGATTAACAGTAAAATCGAGAATCTTAGTGGAACTATGGTGGTTCCAGCAGCTCCAACTCGAAGGAGAGGGAAAGTTGATCTGGATCTGACTGAAGCAATTGCCGATGGTGAGTTTGAAAGATCCGACGAACCTCCAGATAGACCTGATTTAGAAGATGTTCTTGACGACATCCTAATTTCAGGAGACTAAGTTTATTTGCAATTCGGAAAGTGAGAATATGACAGAAAGTCCTGATTTTGAGTATACTATAAAGATGAGGCGAATAGACAATTACAAATTTGAAGTTGATTTTGGGTCAGAGTTGATTCCAAACATCCTGACCGATGAACTGGATTCTCTACCTGGTGGTGAAGGACAAGGTCCTACAGCTTCAATGTTACTTGCTGCAGCAGTAGGAAACTGTTTGTCAGCTTCACTTACATTTTGTGCATCAAAAAAGAAAGTCAATCTCTTAGATCTAAATACTACAGTCAAATTCAAGCGAGAGAGAAATGACAAGGGTTTCTGGAGAATCTCAAAGATTGAAGTAAAATTGGAACCTATAGTTGAAGATAAAGAGGAAAGCAAATTTCAGAAATGTGTAGAAATGTTTGAAGATTACTGCATAGTAACTCAAAGCGTTCAAACAGGGATTCCAATAGATATTGACTTGAAAATTTGAAGTAATAATGAGAGTCTCAGATCCCCGTTTTTATTGCCTTACTAATGTTCAAAGTAGTGCATGATCATCATAAACTCTCAAAACAACAATCTAGATTGGGTTTAATATTCATTGTGATTGTTCAGAAATAGAATTACCTATTGGAAATTTCTAAAATGGCAAAAACTTTTATACAGACGTGAAAATGAAAAACCTATAATACACAAATAATACGCTGTGGGTGAGACAAATTTCTCCGCAAACTGGTGGTACAAGAGCGTCTAACGTATATACAATTAATGTTCCTGAAAACTTTAAAAGTGCTGTTCTAGAACAGTCGAAGAGTTTTGGAGGAGCAAGTCAGATAGTAACACTATCTTTAGATGATTTAGCTCTGCGAGTCAGAAAGATGAAGAGCAGAATCAATATTATTGAAGAATTAAATGATTACATCAAACTTGAAGTTCTGTTAATGAAAAGATACGAAGATGAATCAAAAGGTAAAAAAGACACCAAACTCTCTTTTCGCCTTAAAGATCAAGTTAGTGCAGAAAGCTTGGCAAGTTTAAAAAAGAAGACCGGATGGAGTACTTCCAAAACTGTACGAATCTCTCTTTTGTGGTATTTATACGCTAATTTTGACGAGTTCGTTGCTTCAGAAAATTTCGTTCCTCTACTCAAGTGTAGTCATTGTGGTTTTGTTACTCATGATCAAAGAGCTTTAGGTGTTCATATACAAACTCTCCATGAAACTATATGTCCTTACTGTGGAATTCATCATCCAATTACAGAGGACCATCATTGCAGGCAAAAGGAAACATCGACAATACAATTTGATGCTACACCGATTACAAAATCTCAAACAAGGATAGATCAATTCACATCTGAATCTGTTTCAAGTCTAGATCTAGATGAATCCAGCTTACTCCAAGAATTAGGGTTAAATGATCTTGGATCTTTCAAACCGTCTGAAGAAGAAAGTGCCCCAGAATTAGCTTCTATGTTACCTAACAAAGATGTTTTTGATGAATCAGAAGCACAATTGGAGATAATTCGAGACGAAATTTCCAAAGTAGGTGGAACCTTAGTTGACCTTCCAGATGGAAGCAGTGAACTCCCAGATCCCACCTGGAAATATGGATTT
>CAZPXJ010000168.1:0-6620 GCA_964590855.1 uncultured archaeon | reverse complement strand
TGTCAAAGGATTATGGGTACTGGATGCTGGTTGTGGCAATGGTTATTTATCTAGAAAACTAGCCAGTAATGGAGCTAAAATAACTGGAATAGATTTCTCTGAAAACTTCATAGAGTATTGTAAAAAGAGAGAAGAAGCCGATAAACTTGGTTGTGAGTTCATCCATGCTTCACTAACAAATCTTGAGATGATTAAGAGTAATTATTTTGATTTGATAGTTTCAAATATAGTTATGGTTGACATTCCAGATTATAGAAATGCTATAAAGGAGATAGGTAGAGTCTTAAAATCAGGGAAAAGGTTTGTATGGTCTAATACCCACCCTATTTTTGGAAGATTGAGTTCAGCTGATTTGAGATTACCTAGAGATACTCCTAGAAATGAAGAAAGATATTACAAAGTTATTGACAGATACCTCGAATCTGGAGGAAGACTTGTTTCATGGAGAAATTTGCAGCCTTTATGGCAATTTGATAGAACTTTGACAGAATATAGTCAAGCATTGAAGGATGCAGGGTTTGCTATTCTAGAAATCATTGAGCCCAAAGCTGATTTAAAAACAATTCAAGAAAATCCAAGGTTCCTTGCATTTACGGACAGTAGATATCCTTTCTTTATCATTTACAATTGTATTAAGCTATAGCAAGCATTTTGTGAGGTTAACGCTGTATGGACATTCTGAACAGAATGGCTCATTCCCCCAACAATCAGAAGTATCTTCAGTTGCATAGAAACAGTTGTTGCTAGAGAAACTACAATTTCCACAATAGGGAAAATTTTCATTGATTTTTTCTATCTTTTCTCTGAAATTTGTATAGTTTTTGTTATTCCATATCTCTAGAAATGACTTCTCAGAGATATTCCCATAAGAATAGAAAGAGGAGTATCGGGAATGTGAATTGAGATGAGAATCATGACTCCAAAGATACTTGAAACAAGGAACGACTTCTCCATCAGATCGAATTACAGCAGCTTTTTGAGTAATGTAAGGGCATTTTCTCTCCTTAAATACTGGAAAAATACTTGGTAGGATGAGATCAACTTTATTTCTACTAGCGATAAGCATACAACGATTAAATATTTTCTGAAGTTCCTTCAATTTTTCTCTTTTTGGAGATTCTTTCAGGTAAAGAGAAATATTCAGGGATACGTTCTTTTCCTTTGCCTTTTTCACATATTCTTGATATCTTTTAGAAATAGGTCTTTGTTTGGGTTTGAGTATATCTTTATGCTTATATTTTTCCAAGTATGTCTCTTGCATCTTTTCGGCAAATTTCTCTCTAGAAACTCCTAAAACAATTTCTTCCCACTCTAATCCTACCTCATCTAAAATCTCTAATGCTTCTGTTGTTACCATGGAGAAAATTGTCTCTTGTTCAAGTAATTTATTATAAGGATAAAGATGACTTAGCACAATGAAATCTACTTTCTTTTCGATGAATTTTTCTACAATTCGTTCTAATTCAGTAATGTTAGAATTCATTATTACGGTTTCAATCCCAATACGGATGTGATTTCTAAATTCATGCTGTAAACAATATTCTAAATTGGAAGTTACTGCATGTTCTTCTAGTGAATGTCCTCTTCTTTCTAGATTATCTTCTTCAACAGTTTCACACGAAAAAATAATCTCATTCGCAAGCTCATTTTCTAAGATATGATCAATCTTCTCTTTATCAAGAAGAGATCCATTTGTGGTAAAAGTAATCTGTGCAGTTGTAGGTAAATGTATTCTAGCAATTTCTAGAAGCATGAGAAAGTTAGGATGCATTAACGGTTCGCCCAAACCATATAGAACCAATTTATTCAATTTAGGAAATACTTCTTCAGCTAACTTCTGATATTCTTCCAAAGATAAAAATAGTGTAACATCTGATTTTCTAATTGTACTCAAACACATAGAACAGGAATAATTGCAAGTGTTGGTGGGTTCTATTTGAAGTACTTCAGGGAAGTTAGTCACGTTAATCAGTTAAATAAAGAGCTAACTATATAAATAATTTTACATGCTCTGAAAAAGATTTTTATTTGTTAGTAGAAAGTATAGCTTGATTCAAGTAAATCAGGGTGAAAAAATGGATAATGGTTATATGAATAAATGGTTAATGATTAATCTTTCAACCAAAGAAATCTCAGATTTTACATTTCCTGATGAAATTCTCAGAAAATTTATCGGTGGTAAAGGAATTGGAGTCCACTTTCTGTGGAATTATGCATCAAAATTAGAGAAGAAAGGTATCGACATTAAGGAAATGGATGCTCTATCTCCTGAAAATGTTCTTGTTTATGCAACTGGTCCAGTAACTGGTACTAGGTCACCCAATAGTGGTAGGCATCATGTTGTAGCTCTAAAATCACCTCTTACAGGCTCGATTGGTTCTGGTAATTCGGGAGGTAAATGGGGAGCTAAACTCAAATTTGCAGGATATGATGGAATTGTTGTAGCGGGAAAGGCGGACAAACCAACATATCTATCTGTGATAAATGGTTCAGCTGAACTTCATGATGCTCAAGAGCTATGGGGAATGAATTCTATAGATACCTCCAAATGGCTTCGAGACAAACATGAGCTAAAACGAGCGAGTGTTTCTTGTATTGGTCCAGCCGGAGAGAATCTTGTACCAATGGCAGTCATAATAAATGAAGAACATAGGGCTGTCGGACGAACAGGATTAGGAGCTGTCATGGGGTCGAAGAATTTCAAAGCAATTATTGTTGAGGGAGATGCTAAACCTAAAATTGCTAATCAAGAATTGTTTGATTCTAAGGTTAAGGAACATGTTGAGAAACTCAAAGAGAATGGAGTAACAGGAGAAGGTTTACCAACTTATGGTACAGCTGTTCTTGTGAATATTATTAATCAAAACGGAATGTTACCAACCAATAATTGGCAAACTGGTGTTAATAAAAATGCAGAACTTATTTCTGGAGAAACATTAACTGAAAAGTTTCTAATTAGCAAACATCCTTGTTGGGGTTGTGTTGTGGCATGTGGTAGAAAATCCAAAGTTGTTGAAGGACCATACAAACTGTCCTATACTGAAGGTCCAGAATATGAGGCTATATGGGCACTTGGTGGTTCCACAAATATGAATGACATGGGAGCTGTGGTTAGAGCAAACCATTATTGTGATATTCTTGGAATGGATCCCATTAGTATAGGTTCTAGTATTGCAGCTGCTATGGAGCTAAATGAAAAAGGCATGATACCTGAAGAAGATTTGCAGGGAATCAATGTCAATTTTGGCAATGCTGATGCTGTTGTCGAGCTAACTTGGATGGCAGGTTTTAGACAAGGGTTAGGATATTGGATTGGAGAAGGCTCAAAGAAGATGTGTCAACACTACGGTGCACCAGATCTTTCTATGGAAGTCAAAGGTTTAGAAATGCCTGCTTATGATCCAAGAGGAGCTAAAGGAATAGGTCTAAACTATGCCACTGGTAATAGAGGAGGTTGCCACGTAACTGGTTACACAATTGCTGCAGAAATACTAGGTGATGTAGATAGGTTTACTACCGAAGGCAAAGCTGAACTAACAAAAATCTTCCAAGACTTCACCAGTTTAGTTAATTCCTCAGTAAACTGTTTATTCTTAACATTCGCTTTAGGTTTGGACGAATATGCAGAAATGATTGGGCCCGTTACTGGTTGGGATGTAACTGCTGATGAATTACTAGAAACAGGTGAGAGAATAACAAATCTTGAACGAATGCTTATCAACAAACTAGGTTTTACTGGCAAAGACGATACACTTCCTAAGAGATTGCTAGAAGAACCTATGCCTGAAGGACCATCAGAAGGTCAGACTGTTGATCTTGAAACTATGAAGAAAGAATATTATGAACTTCGTGGTTGGCATGACGGTGTTCCCTCTCACGAAAAAATCGAACAACTTGGTCTCAATCGTTAATTTCTTTTTTCTTTCCTTTTTCTTTTTATTTTAGTTAAGTTAATATTCTACTAAGGTATTGTAAGACTATGAGGGTTTATATCAAGGTGTTTGCTTCGTTGAGAAACAAATATCCTGAAATCAATGATATGAATCCAATGACAAAAGATTTGCAAAAGGGAATTTCCTTAGCGGAAATTATTACTCTTATAAATTTCAAACCTGAAGATATCAAAATTGCTCTTGTTAATGGTTTGAAGAAATCATTAGATTTCACGATTGAAGAAGAAAATAGTATTATTTCGCTTTTTCCTCCAATTGGTGGAGGATAGAATAAGAAATACTCATAAGTATTCAAGAACAGAAGATGTTATATCAAGTTGAGTGAATGAATGAAAGATTTAGTTTTTGCTTATAGTTCAGGAGTAGAAGATATAGAAACACTTGTACTAGCTGAGAGTATCAGAGAGTTTGCAGGCAGATTCTCAAATGCACCAATATGGTTATTCACCCTTAAGAATCTTGAAGAAATCTCTGAAGAACGAAGAGTGAAGTTAGAATCTTTAAACGTAACAATCAAACAGATTAAAGTTGATGAAAAGAAAGCTGAATTTCCTTTTGTTGATCATGTCTGTGCTGCAGCTCAAGCAGAAGAAGAAGCAGTAGGTATCACTAGAAATTTAGTATATCTTGGAACAAATGCGATTGTTATCCAAGAGCCAAAGGAGTTTATTTTGGAAGAGGGGATAAATCTTGGTTTCCGTCCAGTCCATCATAAGCTAATAGGGTCAGATTATGAAGAACCAATCGATTCTTTCTGGGGAATTATCTATCAGAAATGCAGTGTAACAGAAGATAAAATTTTTCCCATGAAAACACATGTAGATGGTAGTGTTTTGCGCCCCTACATCAATTCTGGTTATCTAATTGTTAAACCAGAACGAGGATTCCTTAGAAAATGGTGGGAATACTATCAAAAACTGTATTATTTACCATTATTCAGCGAATTCTATGAAAAAGATGATCTTTATGTAACTTTCATTCATCAAGCTGTTCTGTCAGGAATTTTTCTCTCTTATCTTTCCAAAGAAGAGATCCTAGAGCTACCATTCACATACAATTACCCAATCAATCTTTATCATGAAAGTCCAGATGAGTTTAAACCAGAATCGTTCAATGATTTGGTTACAGCAAGATATTATCTTGGAAAACTAATTAACCCAGATGACTTTGAGAAATTACCTTTTCACGAGCCATTGAAATCTTGGTTAAGTACGCGTATCCATTAGTTATTACACATTTTTGGAAAACAGTGTGTTAAATTTACACACCCCTTTATTTTTGTCTGATAGTTTTATTTATATATCTATTTAATTAAAAACATTTCATGTCAGCGACAAAAGAATTAGAGATGACAGTTTTGAATGATGGTTCAAAATCACCTATATCATTCAAGTACCTTAGAAAATTCAACTTGATAATGGGTATTGCACATTTTGTACAAGCCACATTTATGTTAGTTTTTGGTTTAATTAGTGACAGTTTTAAAGGTTTCAATGTACCTATTGACATTCTTACTGTAGATTACCCTGTAAATAAGCTTGTAAACTTATTTACATTAAATAATGTAGGTCCAATAGTAGCTTCATTTTTGTACTTTTCAGCAATAGCACACTTGCTAGTAGCTGGACCATTATATGGATTTTATCAAAAGAAGCTAATGGCAAAGATGAATCCAATCAGATGGTTTGAATATGCTTTTTCAAGTTCAATTATGATATTCTTCATAGCCGTTCTTTTTGGAGTAAAAGAATTCTGGATTTTGCTACTTATTTTTGCAATTAATGCATTAATGAATCTATTTGGTCATATGATGGAAATTCACAACCAATATACAGAAAAAACTAATTGGACAGCTTATATTTATGGTTGGATTGCAGGAATTATTCCTTGGGTCGTGATAACCGCTGTTTTTGCTCCTTTGACACAAAATACAGGAATGCCTTGGTTTGTACCTTTTATCTATGGATTTGAGATAGTTCTATTCATGTCTTTTGCATTTAATATGCTATTGCAATATCTAAAGGTTGGACCGTGGAAAGATTATTTATATGGAGAAAGAATGTATATAATTCTAAGTCTAGTAGCTAAAACTTTACTAGCATGGCTGGTCTTTGCTGGAGTTTTGCAACCCGGAACTTAGATAATTCTCCTTTTTTATTTTTTTTATATCTAATTTTTATAATATGAAGTTTACATTCAATTATGTCAATTTTGAATAACAATAACCTTGTACTAATTACTGAGGCTAGTACTGGATTTGGAAGAAAGACTCTTGGAATGCTATCTAGTAGCGGGAAATCAAGAAGAAGCGAGATGGGTTATTAAGAGAATGCTTTTTGAAATGAAATAAATGAATACGGATCATAAGTATAGTTACAGTAGGGATGAACTAGTTGCCTTACTTGATCTAGTTCTTGAAGAAGAAGGATTCAATTTCGCAACTTAAGATAAAAAAAAAGAGAGATTTAGTAGTAAGATAAATCTCTTGTTGACCAATAGTCAAAAGCATAGTACCAATGATTTTCTAACCCACAGTTTTCTGGCCACATAGTTGACATTATATCGTATTTGTCATCTTGGTTGTAGAGTTCAGAACCTCTACCCTTAGTAGAAATTTTGAGCACACCAATTGAATGACCAGCTTCATGCATGGCTACGACAAGTAGA